>JAPUKF010000196.1 GCA_027295805.1 Acidobacteriota bacterium
ACCATGGGAGGCCGTCACCCTGCGAGCTCCGGCAGCCCTCCACCGTGCCGGGGACTGGATTTCTGTATGATGAGGAACCATTTTTGGGGGAGCAGATCCTTCAGGGTCGCAAGGCAAGCATGAATCCACCAGGGACAGGAGAAGGAGCAGATCGGCGCTGCGTCATCATTGGCGGCGGTCCGGCCGGCCTCACGGCCGCTCTGGAGTTGTCGCGCATGGACATCCCCGCCGTGGTCTTCGAAGCGGATGCCATCGTCGGCGGTCTCGCGCAGACAGGTGAGTACAAGGGGTACCGCTACGACATCGGTGGCCACCGCTTCTTCACCAAGGTCGACATGGTGCACCGGATCTGGGAGGAGATCCTTGGAGACGATCTCCTGCGGCGCAAGCGGCTATCGCGCATTTATTATAACAACAGATTTTTCGATTACCCCCTGCGCCCGGTCAACGCTCTCATGGGGCTGGGGTTTGTGGAAGCCACCCGCATCCTGCTGAGTTATGTCAAGTCACGCCTGTTCCCTTACCGGGAAGAGCGCAATTTTGAGCAATGGGTCTGCAACCGCTTCGGCCGGCGTCTCTATGAAATATTCTTCAAGAGCTATACCGAGAAGGTCTGGGGCATGCCGTGCACAGAGATCGGCGCCGACTGGGCCGCGCAGCGCATCAAGAATCTGGACCTTCTCAAGGCCGTGAAAAACGCACTTTTCGGTGAGTCGGCGCGTAGCAAGCAGGAGGTGCTGACCACCCTCATCGACGAGTTCCATTATCCACGCTTGGGTCCCGGCATGATGTGGGAGCGCTGCCGGGAGATGCTGGCTCAGAGAGGGTACGAAACCTTCACCCGGACCCGTGTGGTTCGTTTGCGCCATGATGATCGCAGAATTCTTGCGGCCGTGGTGCGGGGTCCGGACGGCGTGGAGAGGGAAGAGGCCGGCAGCCATTTCCTCTCATCCATGGCCATGCGCAGCCTGATTCGCACTCTGGACCCGCCGCCGCCCCAGGTGCTCGCCTGCGCCGGCAATCTGAGATACAGAGATTTCATCACGGTGATGCTCATCATCGATGACCCCGACCTGTTCCCGGACAACTGGGTCTATATCCATTCCCCTCAGGTCAAGCTGGGGCGCATCCAGAATTTCAAGAACTGGAGCCCCGAAATGGTCCCCAACCCGGATCATTCTGCCCTCGGGCTGGAGTATTTCGTTCAGGAAGGGGATGGTCTCTGGACCTCTTCCGACGCGGATCTCATGGCACTGGGCGCGCGGGAACTTGCGCAACTGGGCCTGGTTCCCCCGGAGAAGGTGCTGGACGGGTGTGTGGTGCGCATGCCCAAGGCCTATCCGGTCTACGACCAGGATTATCAGAAGACCGTCAGCGCCTTGAGGGACTACCTGGCCCGCTTTCCCAACCTCCAGCTCATGGGCCGAAACGGCCAGCATCGCTATAACAATCAGGACCATTCCATGGTCACGGCTGTTTATGCGGCCCGCAACATCGGTGGCGCCGATCTGGACGTCTGGGGCGTGAACGTGGAGGAGGACTATCACGAAGAGGTCCGGGGCCAGGACAAGGGCTACGGCGACCGGGCCGTGCCCCAGCCTCTGTCCCGCGACTGATTCCCGCAGGCGCCGTTGCGCTTGAACCACCCTGCCGGATCGGTGTAGTCTGCGCCACCGGACCCAACCCATGTCCCAGCATCAACCGTACATCCCCGCTGATACCCAACTGGCCGACTGGTCATGGCGCGGACTTGTGATGGGGGCGATCTTCGGGGCCATTCTGGGCTCGGCCAACGCCTACCTGGGACTGAAGGTCGGGTTGACCATCAGCACCTCGATCCCTGTGGCCGTCATCTCCGTTGCGGCGTTCGCAGCTCTGCGCCCCATCATAGGCCGCAGCACGATCCAGGACGTCAACATCAGTCAGACAACCGGCTCCGCCTCCTCTTCCCTTGCCTCGGGCATCATCTTCACCATTCCCGCCCTCTTCATGTGGGGGCTGGCGCCGACCCTGGGCAAGGGATTCATTCAGGTCACTCTCCTGGCCCTGTGCGGCGGTATTCTGGGAATTCTCTTCATGATTCCCCTGCGCCCGTTCCTCATCGTGAAGGAGCACCGGAATCTGCCTTATCCTGAGGGCACGGCCTGCGCAGCAGTCCTGGTGGCCGCCGACGCCGGTGGCGCCAAGGCTCGGCCGGTTTTCACGGGCCTGCTCATGGGCGTCGTCTACAAGGCCGTCCTGTCTTTACTCAAGCTCTGGCCGACGGAAGTCGACATCCGGATTCCGTTTCTCAAGAAAGGGATCGTGGGAATCGAGCCCAGTCCGGCCCTGCTGGGCGTGGGATATGTCCTGGGGTATCGCATTGCCGCCATCATGGTGGCGGGCGGCTTGCTGTCGTGGCTGGGCATCATCCCTCTCATGGCTCTGTTCGGGGAATCATTGCCGGCGCCGCTCTTTCCGGAATTGTTTCCCGATGGCGCCGCCCCCAAACTGATTCGCGATATGTCGGCCTCCGAAATCTGGAGCCGGTATGTCCGCTACGTGGGTGCTGGGGCGGTGGCCACGGCCGGGATCATTGCCGTCATCAAGTCCCTGCCAGTCATGGTTGCCTCTGTCCGTATAGGGTTCCGCGGTCTTCTGAGCCGGGGCCGGATTGTGCAAGAGACCCGGTTGCGCACCGAGAGGGACCTTCCCATGGGCGTGGTCCTGATGGGCACGGCGGCCGTCGTGTTGCTGCTGGCCCTTGCCCCGGGAGCCATCGGTGCCGGCGCGCCTCTGAGGTTCCGGGTCATGGCGGCCGTCTGCATCGCGGTCTTTGCTTTCCTGTTCGTCACCGTGTCATCGCGCATCGTGGGGCTGGTGGGCGTGACCTCCAATCCAACTTCCGGCATGGCCATCGTGACTCTCATCGGCACCAGCGTTCTGTTTTACTCCCTGGGCTGGACCGATACCTTCGGCAAGGTCACGGTTCTCACCATCGGCACGGTGGTCTGCGTCGCGGCCTCCATTGCCGGGGACGTCAGCCAGGATCTGAAAACCGGATTTCTCATCGGGGCAACCCCGGCCCGGCAGCAGGTGGCGGAGATCGCCGGTGTCCTCCTCAATGCCGGCGCCATTGCCGCTGTTGTCCTTCTCCTGGGCCACCAGTATGGATTCGGCGGCACGGAATTTCCGGCACCCCAGGCCACCCTCATGAAGACGGTCATTGATGGTGTCCTGAACGCCAACCTCCCCTGGGGTCTTGTCCTCACCGGCGCCTCTTTCGCCCTGGTGGCCGAGCTCCTGGGCATCCCCTCCCTGGCGTTTGCCGTGGGCATCTACCTGCCCCTCTCCACCATGACTCCGGTCTTCCTCGGCGGCTGCGTGCGCGCTCTTGTGGACTGGGCGGGCCGGCGTGATCGCCAGAATGTGGCCGAGGGTGGTGACAGTACCGATAAGGGTATCCTTTACGCCTCGGGGCTCATCGCCGGGGAAGGAGTCATGGGTATCGGCATCGCCGTGGCGGCCATGTCCATGGGCCGGCGGCCTCCCGGCATCGGGTTCAGCCTGGAAGGCATGACGGGAGAAGTCGTGTCTCTCCTGGCCCTGGCCGCCGTGGGCTGGATCTTGTTCCGCACGGCTCGCCGTCGGACAGGTTGACGACAGCACCTGAGGCTCAGTGAGTGGTCTCGCTCACCTGGGCACTGATCACCTTCACGCTGCGAATACGGGTCGTCTTGACCCCGTTGCCGAACTCCAGGAAGAGACCGGGAGATGCCACCAGGTCGCAGCGGATGGCGCTGCCGCCCCAGGTACAGCCGTTGACCTGAGCCACCTGCGGCGAGCCGCCGTGCCGCTCGAACCAGCCGCCCGACACGGCGAAGTGATTCTCACCCAGGGCACGCATGGCGTAGGTGGAGTTGCGTGTGCGCACCACCACCGTGTCTCCCAACTGGAGATCCATCCGACTCACCGCCTCGGGATCATCGCCCTCGGTCAGAAGACGGTCCAGGGGAACGGCGCGCAAGCCCGACCAGGAAAGCCTACGAATATCGGATTGATCTTCCAGCGCCATACATCACTCCTTCTCTTAATGTAGCCAACGGCCACCCTCCGGTCAAACCGGCGACCCGCGCTTCCCCGCGCCAGCAAGGCAACAGGGTATGCTGCTCAGCTCCATGGTGCCTGTTCCCTCAAGTCTCGGCCGCACTTTCCGGTTCTGGCTGCCCCTTGCTCTCACCTGGCTGATGATGTCGATAGAGGGGCCGTTCCTGGCCGCGGTCATCGCTCGTCTCGCGGATCCGCTGGAAAATCTCGCCGCCTTCGGTGTCGCCTTCGCCGTGGCCATTCTGGTGGAGGCGCCCGTGATCATGATGCTCAGTGCATCCACGGCCCTGGTGGAGGATATGGACTCCTTCCGGCGCGTACGGCGGTTCACGTATCTCCTGAGTGGACTGCTGACCCTGGTCATGGTTGCCATGTTGGCCACGCCCCTGTGGCTGTGGGTGGCGCGCCACATCATCGGCCTGCCGGACGAGGTGGCCCGTCTCACCTGGCAGGCCCTGGTTCTCCTGGTGCCCTGGCCGGGGGCCATCGGCTACCGCCGCTTCTATCAGGGGTTGCTCATCAGACATGGTCTGCCTCGCCGCGTCGCCTATGGCACGGTGGTGCGCCTGGTCGTGATGACCACAACGGGTCTGACCCTCTCGCTGTATCTATCCTATGGCGGAGTGTCCGTGGCCGCGGTGGCTCTCTCCGCGGGCGTCCTGGCGGAGGCCGTAGCCAGTCGCCTCATGGCTCAATCGGTTGTCAGGCATCTGAGCACAAGCCGTGCGCAATCCGCGTCGTCACAGGCCCTGACGAACGCCCGCATCCTGAAGTTCTATCTGCCCCTGGCCATGACCTCCACCATTTCCATGGCAGCTCATCCCATGGTGACATTCTTCATGGGCCGGGCCCCGGCGCCTCTGGAATCCCTGGCCGTGTTGCCGGTGGTGAATGCTCTGGTCTTCATCTTCCGGGCCATGGGGCTCGCCTTCCAGGAGGTCGCCATCGCCCTGCTGGCCGAGAGCCGGATGAACCGGGGTCCCGTGGCTCGCTTTGCCGCGCTGCTGGGGGTGGTTGCAACCCTGGTTCTGGCTCTCATAGCATTCACGCCGCTGGCTGGAATGTGGTTCATCACCGTCTCGGGTTTGTCGCCCGATCTGGCTCGATTTGCTCTCTGGCCGCTGCGTATCCTGGCGTTCATGCCGGCCCTGTCCGTCTTTCTCTCCCTGGAGCGGGCGTTCCTTGTTGATAGCCGGCGAACAGCTCCGATCTCCTACGCCACCGCGGTGGAGCTGGCGGGCATCACCGGCCTCCTGGCCCTCTTCATCATGGGGATGGGCCTGAATGGCGCTGTGGGGGCATCCCTGGCGTTCATGGGGGGGCGCCTGGCCGGCAACTTGGTCCTTTTACGACCCACCCTACGTGCGCATTTGTAATTTGATGTAAAGCCTGCCACTTGAGGCGGCCACCCGGCCCCGGAGTGTGTCAAACTCAGCGCTCAGGCCGGACGTGGATCCATGCCTGTATAGTAGGGAGCGGTCGCTCAGTGGCCTGAGATATGTGTCGAGCAGCATCTCCAGGAGGGATCCCCGTTAGGCCATGGTCGGGACAGGACAGGATGAACCGTCACTTCGCTACAAGAGAGCCCGTTTCATCGCGCGTTTCCCGACAGATCGGCTCTACGCGGCGAGCCATTTCTGGCTTCAGGAGCAAGCCGGCGGAGGCTGGCGCATCGGCTTCACCAGTTTTGCCATGCGCATGCTGGGGGAGCCCGTGGAGCTGGAATTTCAGATCGGCGCAGGCTTGGATGTCCAGCGGGGCCAGATGGTCGGATGGATCGAGGGGTTCAAGGCCGTGACGGATCTCTATGCTCCCATGGCCGGTTGTTTCAAGGGCGCGAACCCCCGGCTGGATGAAGACCTGGCCGCCGTGAAGGCGAAGCCGTATGGCAGAGGATGGCTCTATGAGATGTCGGGTGAGCCGGGCGAGGACTGTGTTGATGCTGCCGGGTATGCCGCCTTGCTGGATGAAACCATCGACAGGATGACGGGAGACGAGACATGAAGGCAGTGTCACAGGGCCCCGCCCGCTACATCATGCTCGGCGGTTTTCTGGGTGCCGGCAAAACAACGGCCGTGGCGGCCCTCGGGCGGCGTCTTGAGAAGGAGGGCCTGCGCGTGGGCCTGATCACCAACGATCAGAGTACCGGTCTGGTGGACAGCGCCGTGCTGCGCTCCCATGGTTTTTCGGTGGAGGAAATCGCCGGTGGTTGTTTTTGCTGCCGCTTTGACTCTCTCAGCGAGGCGGCGGAGCGCTTGACCCGTGCCACCCGTCCCCATGTCTTTATCGCCGAACCTGTGGGGAGTTGCACCGACCTGGTGGCCACCGTCAGCTATCCTCTGCGGCGGATTTACGGGCATCGCTTCTCCATCGCTCCTCTCAGCGTGATGGTTGACCCGGCGCGGGC
>JAPUKF010000197.1 GCA_027295805.1 Acidobacteriota bacterium
TATGTGGTCGTCTGGGCCTTCCTGGCCGGCTACCTGGTTCTTATTTCGCGGCGCATGACCCGCCTGAGCCGCGAAATGGACCTCTTGCGCCGTGAGCGGAGGAATGGGCCGGCCAGCTGACGGGGACGACGAGCTGGAGCCGTCAGCCGACCGGCTCCCCGCCGTCGCCGTCTTCGGCTCAAGCGAACCCCAACCGGGAGATGACGCCTATGAACTGGCCCGCCGCGCCGGCGAGCTTCTCGCCCGGTCCGGTTGGGCCGTTCTCAATGGCGGCTACGGCGGCGTCATGGAGGCGGCCAGCCGCGGCGCCAGGGAGGCCGGAGGACACGCCCTCGGCGTGACCGTTGCCTCCTTCAGCGGCCGGAGCCAGGCCAACCGCTGGCTGTCCACCGTCATCCAGGAGCAGGATCTCTTCACCCGGACCCGAGCCCTGGTGGATGGCGCCAGCGGATACCTGGTGTTGCCCGGCAAGGCCGGCACCCTGGCGGAACTGTCCATCCTCTGGGCTCTGCGGCGCGCCCGGCTGCTGGGAGACCGCCCCACGGTCCTCTGCGGTCAGGTCTGGCCGGCCCTCCTGCAGACTCTCACGGGCGCCGGCATTCTGGATCCTGATACCCTTGGCGGGACATGGCACGCGACCCACGTAGAGGACGCCGTAGGCCTGCTCCTGGAGAAACTGACGTGATTCCGGCCAAAGGGTTCTGGCGCGAAAACCTCGAGACAGTCCTGATCTGTGTTCTCTTCGTCCTCTTCGCCCGCACCTTCGTATTCCAGCAATCCAAAATTCCCACCGGGTCCATGGAAGACACCCTTCTCGTGGGCGATTACATCCTGGTCAATCGCTTCCAGTATGCCCCCACCCTGTTCGACTGGGAGCGCAAGCTGCTGCCCATCCGGGACATCCAGCGGGGTGATGTCGTCGTGTTCAAGTTCCCCAGGCAGGTTGAGATCGACTACATCAAGCGGGTCATCGGCCTGCCGGGGGATGTGGTCGAGGTGCGGGGTAGGATAGTTCTGGTCAACGGCGAGCCCTTGTCGGAGTCCTACACGGTCTTCAAAGGCGTCATGCCGGGGCACTATGGGCCGGTGAGAGTCCCCAGCGGAAGCTATTTCATGATGGGTGACAACAGGGCTCGCAGTTCCGACTCACGAATCTGGGGCTTCGTACCGGAAGCCAATCTGCAGGGCCGTGCCATCATCATCTGGTGGTCCTATGAAGAGGATCGGGATGACTACAAGCGCACTCACTTCCTGGAACGGGTGCGCTCCATCGCCTCCAAAGCTCTCAACATCTTCACCCGCACCCGCTGGCGCCGTACTTTCAACTTGATTCATTAAGGAGACAGGGATGGATCTGCACGAAATTGAGCACAAGACCGTCAGCGAGCTGCGCGAGATGGCCGGAAAATATGAGGACATCGAGGGAGCCAGCGGCCTGAAGAAGGAACAGCTTCTGGAACTCCTGTGTGAAAAGCTGGGTATTGATCGCCAGACCCATGTCCCTGAGGGCATCGGACGCAGAAAAATCAAGGCGGAGATCAGGGGCCTGCGCCGTAAGAGGGATGAGGCCCTTGAAAAACGCGACGGGGCGGCCCTGGCCGCGGTTCGTGGCGCCATCAAGTCCCAGAAGCGCCGCCTGCGCCGTCAGATCGCCGCCGCCCTGCGCAAAGAGGCGGCCAAACCTCAGGCTGTCAAAGAAGCACCGGCTTCCTGAGCAGTCCTGTCCCGCCCGCTGCCGTCGCAGACTGCGTTCTCGATGGCAGCTCCTCCCAGGACCTGCTCGTCGCCGTAGAAAACCGCCGCCTGTCCCGCGGCCGGCGCCAGCACCGGCCGCGCGAAACGAACCTGCGCCCGCCCGTGGGGCAGCATGCTGACCGTGGCCGGGACCGGTTCCTGCCGATGCCGCACCTGGACCTCGCATTCCAGATCGTGTGACGGTGCCGCGCATGAAACCCAGTTCACCGCCTCGGTTTCGAGCTGGCGGCAGTAAGCCGCCTCCCGGGGACCCACCACCACGCGCCGCAGATCCCGCTCCAGCGCAACAACATATGCTTTCTCCCCACCGCCCAGTCCCAGACCGCGGCGCTGCCCCACGGTGAACCCGGACAACCCCTCGTGGCGACCCAGGACATGGCCGCTGCGATCCACAATCTCCCCTCCTGCCTCGGCTTCCGCGGCCATGCGGCGGACAAAACCGCGATAATCACCGTCGGGGATAAAACAGATATCCTGGCTCTCCGCCTTGTCGGCATTGGGCAGGCCGTGGGTCCGGGCCAGGCGGCGGACCTCTTCCTTGGTCATCCCCCCCACCGGAAAGCGGACCTGGTCCAGCATCTCCTGGGTCATGCCGAAGAGGAAATAACTCTGGTCCTTTTCCCTGTCCATGCCCCGCGCCAGTGTACGACGTCCGCTGTGGGACTCTCGACCCAGACGCGCATAGTGACCCGTGGCCAGCCGTGTTGCCCCGAGCCCCAGGGCACGCCGGAGAAGATGGTCGAACTTCACCTGGCTGTTGCATGCGGTGCAGGGGATGGGGGTGCGCCCGGCCCGGTAGGCCGCCACGAAGGGATCGACCACCGCCCGCCGGAACTCCGGCTCCATGTCCAGCACGTAGAAAGGAATGCCCAGGGTACGGGCCGCGAGGCGGGCCACATCGGTGTCATCTCCTCCGCAGCAGCGACCCCGCCGGCCTCCGGCCACGGGCAGACTTTTCATCCCACCAGGGGAGAGTTCATCCGCCGCGGCGAAAAGCCGCATGGTCACTCCGAACGCGGCGCCCTCCTCCTCCTGAACGAGAGCCGCGGCAACCGACGAATCGACACCTCCCGAGAGTGCAACCGCCGTTCTCATGATCCGCCATTCCCCGTGCCATATCGACGCAGACGCTTGAGAGCCGTCACCAGTACCTGCCGCGCATGGTCCATCTCGTCCTCGGCTGTCTCAGATCCCAGGCTGAGGCGCACAAGGCCCCGCGCCCGGTCCTGATCATAGCCCATGGCCAGAAGACTCTCCGATGGCCGGGCGGACCCGGTGGAGCAGGCGGAACCGGAGGAGACCGCCACTCCATCCATGTCCAGAGCGGCGACAACGTCCTCACCCAGCACACCCTCCACCAGGAAGGCGCAGGTATTGGGAAGGCGGGCCATCTCGCGCCCCAGGATCTCGATCCCTTCCGCCTCATGGAGCAGCCGTTCCTCGAACTTGTTCCGCAACTTCCCCATCTGTTCCCGCGGCTCAGGTCCCTCGCCGGCAAGATGCGCGGCCGCCGCGCCCATGGCGGCAATCAGTGCCAGCGGGGGGGTGCCCCCTCGCCGGCGACGCTCCTGCTCTCCCCCGCCGAGGAACGGCACCAGGGGACGGTCGGCGGCTGCCACCACGGCCCCTGCCCCGGGCAGGCCTCCCATCTTATGGGCCGACAGCAATCCCAGAATGTGTTCTCCGGTCGGAAGGATCGGTTGCAGGCGTCCAGGTGCCTGCACGGCGTCCACAACCAGCGGGATTTCGCGCGCACCCAGCGCGGCAGCCACGGGCTCCACAGGTTGCACAAGACCTGTCTCATTATGGGCGAGAATCAGGGCTGCCACCGCAGTGTCACCGGCAAGGCATGCGCTGAGGAACCTCTGGGCATCGACCACACCCGATCGGTCCGGGGCGACCTCCACCGGCTGGAAGCCCCGTTCCACCAGCGCTGCGACCGCGGCGCGCACAGCCGCGTGCTCCAACCCCGAAAAAACAACCTGCTTTCCCCGCCCCGCCAGCGCCGCGCCGTGCAACGCCGCGTGGGCCGCTTCCGTCCCGCCGGATGTAAAGAAGATACCCTTCACCGGCACCCGGGCCAGGCGGGCCACCTGCTCCCGGGCCGTATCCAGGAACGCCCGCGCCTGTCGGCCTTCCAGGTGGGCACTTGCCGGGTTGGCCCAGCCCCCGGCGAGAACCTCCTGGAGGATGGCCCGAGCCTCAGGCAGCGGCGGCGAGGTTGCATTGTGATCGAGATAAATCCTGCGCATGGTGCGAAGCTAGCAGACCGGGGTGGCGTTGACTTGCCTTTTTTCCCGATGCTAGATTAACTCCTTCATATCAGGTCATTTGGCACATGCCCCGCCAATGGCGCCAGCGGAAGGTTCTCCCCCTTGTCTCCCATCCTGAACTTGAAAAAAACAGTCAACCTGCCGCGCACGGCCTTTCCCATGCGTGCCGCCCTGCCCAAGAATGAGCCGCGCTGGTTGAGGTTCTGGGAGGAAATAGATCTGTACGGAGAGTTGCGGCGCCTGCGTGCCGGAGCCCCTCAGTTCATTCTCCATGATGGTCCGCCCTATGCCAATGGAAATATCCATCTGGGCCAGGCCCTGAACAAGATCCTCAAGGACATCCTGATCAAATCCCAGAGTCTCATGGGGCGGGATGCGCCCTACATCCCCGGCTGGGACTGCCATGGGCTGCCCATTGAAAACAGGGTCGACCGGGAACTGAACCAGCGACAGGCCGATCTGAGTCCTCTTGAGATCCGCGACCGCTGCCGGCGCTATGCCGAACAGTTCATCGCGGTGCAGCGTGAGGAGTTCAAGCGGCTGGGCATCCTCTGGAACTGGCGCGGCGACCAGGCTGAAGAAGAGGCCGGTCAGGCCAATCGCACGGCCATCTATCGCACCATCGACCACGATTATGAAGCCGCCATCATCCGCGAGCTGGCGAAGTTCTTCGCGGCCGGTAGTATCTACTACGGCAAGAAGCCGGTACATTGGTGCGC
>JAPUKF010000198.1 GCA_027295805.1 Acidobacteriota bacterium
GCGAAGGGAATATCGTTCTCCATGGCGAGGACAGGTGGTGAGGCAACCGCCCCCCATGCCATCAGGCAGACACCAAGAAATAGCAAGAAACGCGGCTGGTTCATGAAGGGTCCTCCTTCTTTTCCTGTTAGTTTACAGCAATAGCCGTGCCAGTCACAAACTGCGCAAGGATAAGGGAATTGCCGCTCACAGGATCCGGAGAGACCGCGGTATGCGTCTCAAGGCGAGACGAACAAAGAGGCTCCATCCCGCGAACCACCTGAAAAAGCATAGCTTAACCGGGATGGCCCCGAGCACGACTCAATCCTGGTTTGAGACGCGGCAACAGGAAATCCAGATATAGATAGATTCCCCCACGAGCAACGACGACATCCAGCTGCGCGATCTGCCCCTCCTGACTCTTCACGTTCAGGGAGGACTGCGGCTAGAATCACGCCGGGGGGGGACGAATACATGGAAGAGGTGAGCCGGTGATACGTCGTCTGTTTTTCGTTCTGGCCGTGGTCCTGCCCCTGGCTGTCGGGTTCGCGGCCAGCGTGTGGATTCATGCCCTCTGGGCCCTGGTGGTCGTCGGCCCGTTCCTGCTGGTGGGGTTCCACGACGTATTGCAGCGCCAGCACTCACTGCTGCGCATCTACCCTGTCCTTGGTCATGGACGCTACTTCTTCGAGATCGCACGACCGGAGATCCAGCAGTACTTCGTCGAGAACAACATCAATGGAACCCCGTTCAGCCGCGAATTCCGCTCGGTGATCTACCAGCGGGCCAAGGGCGCGCTCGACACCGTCCCTTTCGGCACCCAGAGAGATGTTGAGCGCATCGGCTATGAATGGATGACCCATTCCCTGGCCCCGCGGTCGGTCCCCCATGAACCCCCGCGCGTCAAGATTGGCGGCACCGCCTGCAGCCAGCCCTATCTTGCCTCCTACCTGAACATCTCGGCCATGAGCTTCGGCTCGCTGGGAAAGAATTCCATCCTTGCCCTCAACCATGGCGCCCGCATGGGCGGCTTCGCCCACAACACCGGTGAAGGCGGCCTCAGTCCCTATCACCTGGAGCCCGGCGGCGACCTGGTCTGGCAGATCGGCACCGGTTACTTCGGCTGCCGCACATGCGACGGTGGGTTCGACCCCGAGGTTTTCAAGGATATGGCCGGGCGGGACGCTGTGAAGATGATCGAGATCAAGCTTTCCCAGGGGGCCAAACCGGGGCACGGCGGCATCCTGCCCGCGAGCAAGCTGTCCCGGGAGATCGCCACTATTCGCGGTGTCCCCATGGGCCACGATGTGATCTCACCGCCGGCCCACTCGACCTTTTCCAACCCCTCGGGCCTGCTGGCATTCGTCGCCCGCCTGCGTGAACTGTCCGGTGGCAAGCCCGTGGGATTCAAACTGTGCATCGGCTATCGCGCCGAGTTTCTCGGCATCTGCAAGGCCATGCTGGCGACAGGCATTCGCCCCGATTTCATCACCGTGGACGGAGCCGAAGGCGGCACCGGCGCGGCGCCGGTGGAGTTGACCAACTCGGTGGGCATGCCCATGCGGAACGGTCTTCTCTTCGTCAACAGTGCCCTGCGGGGCATCGGCCTGCGCCAGGAGATCTGCATCATCGCGGCCGGCAAGATCACCACGGGCTTTCACATGATCCGCGCCCTGGCCCTGGGCGCCAATATCTGCAACTCAGCACGCGGCATGATGTTCGCCCTGGGCTGCATCCAGGCGCGTAGGTGCAACACCAACCACTGTCCTGTGGGGATCACGACTCAGGATCCGGCCCGCAACCAGGGGGTGGTGGTGGGCGACAAGGCCCGCCGCGTGGCTCGCTACCATGGCGCCACCATTCGCTCCTTCCTGGAACTGGTGGCATCCACCGGCCACGATGACCCGGCGGAAATTGCGCCCCGTGACGTTCTGCGCCGCATCGACGCCACCACCATCAAGCGGTTCGGCGAGATCTACGAGTACATCCCCCAGGGGTCGCTTCTGGACAGGCAGGGAGTGCCACCGGCCTGGGCGACAAACTGGAACCGGGCCAGCGCCGACCACTTCTGAGGGCCGACATGCCTTGACGCCGCAGTGTGAAGATCAACTCAGAGGCTTGAAGCCGGCCGGATGGTCACCGCCGCCTCACGCAGGAGGGGCTCTTCTTCACCGCGATTCAGCGTGAGACGGTAGGTATAGTCGCCGGGCATGAGGGACGAGGTGTCCACCGTGTTGGTGAGAACCACACACTCACCCGCCTGCTCGACCGCCGCGGCCGGCAGACGTACCAGAGGGCGGTCATCCATGAGCAGGATGGACGCCGTCGGCGGCGCCGCGTCCCCACCTGGCCCGGGACAGAGCATGGTGCGAAACTCCAGCATGGTCCCGGCGACTGCATCGGCTTCGTTCATGGGAACGAACCCGGCCGCAGCAGCGCCCACCACCGACGAGACCGGCTTGTTCTTCGTGACCAGAGCCAGATCCAGATTCAGACGGCCATTGATCTGACGGGCCACCACCGGGCCGGAAAACCACGGCTCTTCGCCGGGGTTCTTGCCGGCAACAGGCAGGGACAGAGCGACCTCCCGCGACCAGAACCTGTTCAGTTCCGCATCTTCCACGAATGCCCGCAGGCGATAATCGCCGGGTTTCAAGTCATCGATCCTTCTGCTGTGCAATGCCTCAAGGCTAGTGCTGCCCTCCCCTTTGAAAGTCGCCCGGGCGAGGGTGAGCATCTCCCATGATGCGTGGCCGTCTTCACTATGGAGAAGAGCGCCGACCCGCCAGCGGCCGGTGCGGTCCGCCATCTGGGGCACCAGTTTGAGATCCTGGAGAGCGAAAGCCACTTGCGCTTCCACACTCCATTTTCCTTCGCGCCGGGCCAGAGGCAACAGGGCAAGCTGCACCTGGGAGTCGGGAGAGCGGGATGTGGTCAGAAGGGCCAGGCGGGCATGACGAAACCAGCGTTCCTGCGGCGTGTAGAAGCGCACTCGATAACTGAAATTCAGCGTGCGCCCCCGCACGGCGACCTTCGCCCGCAGCGTGCGCCGTGGCGGGTCCTCGGGAACCTGGACCGCAAGACGGTACATACAGCACTCGCGCCCAGCCCGGTCCAGTGTCGTCGGCAGATCGTAAAGAGTACGGCTGGCAATACCACCGCTGAAATCGGCCAGGTTCCAGCCCAGATTCACCGCCTCATCGGTCAGAAGATCCATGATGCCTGCCATGGCCGGCATGGTCGCCACGTTGATGGCCGTGCGGTTTGCCGTCGCCGTGGCGGCAACCTTCTCCAGAAGCTGCAGCTGGTCCGGGATGGACCAGGCTTGCATGCCTCGTAACGGCGGGTAGAGAACCCGCGGATAGAGCAGATTGTTCTGATTGAAGTAGAGGATCTGCTTGCGCCCGGGAAGATCCTCCAGGGTAGTGACAAAGAGTTCCAGCGCTTCCAGCGCTCGACGTCCCTGGCTCGCCTCATCCATGGCATACACATGGCAGCATCCCGTTGAACAAGTGTACGGGTCGCCGGTTCGGAGGCAGATCGGGTAGCAAGTAACACAATCCTGCATGCGCCCGGGAAGAAAGAGCGGGAACGGATCGACGAATGCCTCGTCGGCAAATGCCGTCTCGAGAGCCTGGAGGAGGACAGCACGATCGCTGGTGAACGGCGTGATCTCCACCAGGCCGGCGGCGGTGGAGAAGCCGGCCAGCATCACCCGGTCGCCCGGCCGCATTCCCTCTTCGAGCCAGCGACGAGCCTGACGCTCGGCTTCCACGCGACCGGTATGCTGCAACTCACTGAAATCCAGATACAGGACAAAGTGCTGCGGGAGAGAACTTTCCGACTGGGCCGCTGCCTCTGTAGCCGGCCCGGCGGTTTTGTCCGTGCTCTCACCGCGTGCACGCCTGTGCGGCTCCACGCCGGGAGAGCCGTCGCAG
>JAPUKF010000199.1 GCA_027295805.1 Acidobacteriota bacterium
GGCCAGTGCTTCCAGGCTGACGGCCGCCAACACGGTGCCGGTGCCGGCGACGCCGCACCTCCAGGTGCGCCAGAGGGTCGGGATGATGCGGACCGGGGACATGGTGCTGACACTGTAGCCCCGACGGCCACGCAATTGCAGGTGGCCAGCATGGATGCGCCGGCGCTGAGCCAGAAAGTCGCCCACCGTGCCGGGTCCGCGCATCCGCACCATGGCCGCCGGCGCGTAGACCAGTCTCAGGCCCTGGCCGCGCACCAGAGCCTCGATCTCCGCTTCGTCCACGGCGCACGTGGGGGGGAGCGCCGACAGGACCCGGCGGAAAGCCACCAGCTCACCCAGCTTGGGATCCTGCAGGGCGATCCGGTGATGCATCTCCCAGAGAAAGTGCACGATCCGGCCCATGGGGGTGGTGGGTTCGTTGACCGGGATGGGGTGGCCACCCACCATCCCCACCGCCGGGTCGTCGAAAGGCGCCAGCAGTGCTTCCAGACTGCCGGGGGGCAGTACCGTGTCGCCTGCCACCAGGATCACCATGTCCTCTTCCTGCAGGCTGGCCAGGAGGGAAGTGATGGCGGCGGCTTTCCCCTCCCGGAGGTCCTGCTCCAGGATTCTGAAGCGGGGGTCGCCGGCGGCAGCCGCCCGCGCCCGGGGCACGGTGTCATCGGTGCAGCCGCTGGCCACCACGGTCACCTGCCGCAGAGTCACATGGGGGCCCGACTGGTCCAGGACGGACCGCACCGAGGAGGCGATGGCCGCCTCTTCGTTGTAGGCCATGATGCCGACGGCTATGGACATGAATCGAAGCATCTCCGGGTCGTGCTCTTGGGGCCGGCGGTGAAACCCGGAGGAGAAGCATCCGGGGTGCAAAGAAATATCCTTTCATAGGCTAGGCTTGTCAAGACGACCTGGGGCGAAGTCCGGGCGGGGGAGAGCCGATCGCGATGCAGGTGGACTGGATGCGGGGGCGGGCGGGGCGGATCATCCTGTCCCTCATGGACCGTCTCGGGCTCTGGAGCCGCTGGGAGCGCTGGCTGGACCCGGCCCTGGGGCGGCTGCTGGCAGAACGCCCCGGGACCTTCGTGGACGTGGGCGTCCACCTGGGACAGACTCTCCTCAAGGTGAAGCGGCTCTCGCCCTCGACTCCGTATGTGGGGTTCGAGCCGAACCTGGCCACCCTGGCCCAGGTCCGGGCCATGGTCCGGCGGCGCCGGCTGGACGATTGCGACTTCTACCCCCTGGCCCTGGGCGCCGCATCCGGCGTCGCCGCACTGCAAAGCCGTGGCGGCGATAGTGACGCGGCGGCCAGTCTGGTGGGCGGCTTTCGGGGCGACGATTTCTATGCCGGTTCCCGCGTGGTGAGTGTGGCGGCGGGCGACGACCTCCTGGCCGCGGCCGGGCTGCGGCCGGTGGCCCTGATCAAGATCGATGTGGAAGGAGGCGAACTGGACGTTCTCCATGGCCTGCAAAGCACCCTTGCCGGCGACAGGCCGCCGGTCTTCTGCGAGGTCCTTCCGGTCTATGACCCCGCCGATGCCACAGGCACCTTTCGCTTGCGGCGCCAGGAAGCCATGGAAGAGATATTGCGGGGGCTGGACTATCGCATCTTCCGCATTGCCCATGACGGCAGTCTGCAGGCTCTCGACCGCATCGGCATCCAGCGGCGACTGGATCGCTGCGATTATCTCTTTCTGCCGGCGGCGGATCTGGTCCATGTTGCCGAACTGGTGCAGGACGGGTTGCCATCCCGCTGAGCGGGTCAGTTCTTCATCTGGTCCCGGGCGTTGGTGTTGTCCAGGTCCACCCGTGCCACACCGTCCGCCACGCGCGTGCGCAGGACCCACTCCACGTCGGCGTCATCCCGCAGCAGGCGGGCGTAGACCATGTAGTCGCCGGGCGGTACCCCGGTGAACGTGTACCAGCCGCGGGCATCGGTGGTGGCGCCGGCGATGGCCTGTTCCCGGGCCGCCATGGCATGGCGCCCGTGGTGGGCGGTGAGGATGTTGGCGACCTGCCTTTTCACCTTGGCCTGCTCCTGGCGCAGGCGGTCGTGCTCGGCGGTGGCCGCCATGAAACTGCCCTCCTGCATGGCCCGTCCGGCCTGGCGGCCCAGATCGGCCACTTGCTGTTGCAGCACCACAAAGTCGGGGTTCGACTCCGCGGCTCCGGTCATGAGATCGGATCCTACGGCCGCGGGAACCAGGTAGAGGTTCAGTCCGGCGGCGGGGCGGGCGCGGCGACCGGTCCTGGCCTTGACCATGCCTTCGATCACGGTCGCACCGGTCGCTGCCGGGGCAGGTGGTGGAGGGGCGTTCACCTGCGCCGGCGCTCTGGAGGGTGCCGCAGCCTCATCCTGGCCGGTGGGTGTGGCCGCCGCCGCGCCAGAAAGCGTATCGACCGGCACCCAGCCCACCAGCCGCACCTGCAGCCAGTCGTCGCGTCGCTCCAGGACTTCCACCTGGCTGCCTGCCGGGAGGAAGGCGATCAAGTCACCTGCGGGCGTGGCGCGCAGAGATGTTTCCCTGAGAAGCGGCTGCAGCCCTTCATGCCCCACTGTCAGGGCAAGGATCGGCAGAAGAGCGGCAGTAGCAGCCGCCACCAGGAATCGGCTCCCATGTCTCATGAGTCACTCCGGAGATAGGCAGGGCGCGACAGGGTGGCGCGCACCGCACTTCTGATGTTGCGCTCAGAAGACTAGAGGCGCACCTGGTGCAGGTCAAGCCGCGCTGGTGCCGGGAGCCTCGGCCGCCGCTTCTTTGAGAGCTCTGCGGGCGACGCGGGCGATGAACAGGGTGACCAGAAGGGTCGCGGCGAAGCCGGCCCATTTGAAGCCGGTCACCAGCCAGTTGACCTGGCCGGTGGCGGCTTCCGCCACGTCGGCGCCGGCGGCCCCGATATAGACGTAGAGAAGCGTTCCCGGCAACATGGCCACCCAGGAGGCGAAGACGTAGGGCCAGAAACCGATGGCGGTCAGGCCGTAGGCATAATTCTGCAGGTTGAACGGAAAGACCGGTGATGAGCGGGTGAGGGCGACGATCTTCCAGCCTTCCCGCCCCACGGCCCGATCGATGGCGGCGAACTGGGTACTGCTGGCCACCCAGCGGGCCACCCGCGCCCGCAGGAGGTAACGGGCGACCAGGAAGGCCACCGCCGCTCCGCTCACGGAGCTGATGGATGTGAGGATGGTGCCGGCCAGCAGGCCGTAGGCGGCGCCGGCTCCCACCGTCATGGGCCAGGCGGGGATGAAGAAGACCGTCAACAGGACGTAGACCAGTCCGTAGAGAACGAAGCCCGCTGGCCCCTGAGTGGTGATCCAGTCACGCAGGCGGGTCACCACGCCATCCTTCTGCGCCGTGTCGGTGTGGCTCCCGGCGGCTGCCTCGCCTGCCGAATCGGGAGGCGCCACCCGGGGGTCGGGCGGCACGGCGGCATTGAGAGACCAGTCATAGGCCAGGAACTTCAGCGGCAGCCGGCCGTCGGCCCCCCGGATGATCCCCGCCACCTCCGGCGAGGTGTAGTCGGCGATGAAGAGGGGAATGGTCGCAGCCCGGGGCTCCCAGTCGGCGGCGGTGAAGTCGTCGCCGTACCAGTCGAAATAGCTGGAGGCCATGAGAGTGCCGTCCCGGAGGTTCACCTGTCGCGGGTCGGAGAGAAAAGCCCGCGTCCGTTCCTCCAGTTGCATGTCCAGGTCGTCGCCGGTGAAGGCCCAGCCGGGCAGGGGAGCGCAGGAGCGGGAAGCGCAATTGACGGCAAAGTGGATGCGGGGATCCCGGAAGAAGGGGCGCAACAGGTTGTGCTCGATCTGATCCAGGGTGAGGTCAAACCCGCCCACCCGATGGAGGATCGACGTCCAGACGCCGTCGATCTCGCGGATGGAGGCGACCCGGGGATGATCCAGGATCGAGCGGATCGTCAGGGCGTTATAGGCATTGAAGAGAAAAGCCTTGAGCTCCATGGCCTCCAGACTGCCCAGGTCGGCGCCGGCCACCCGCGCCAGATAGTCGTCCAGGTCGGGCCGTCGCTGCTGCAGGAGGGCGTAATCCACCAGGCCATGGTCCACGACCTGGCCCAGAAGGTGGTCCCAGGTGGTGTGATCGAAGCGGTTCCGGCCGTGGTCAAGGGACGCCTTCACGGCATCGGCCACGTCGCCGCCTGCCGGCCTGCTGGCCGGTGTCCCGCAGGCGGCCAGGAGCAGACCGCACAGGGTGAGGCCGATCGCCCCCATGGCGGCCGGGAAGAGAGATCGCCGGCCTTTCGGCGGGCGGGTCGCGGAATGTTCAGCAGATCCCATAGGTTGGTTCAACAGGGTACGTGGCACGGCTATTCCGGCCGGAAGGCCGGGAGGGAGTCAGATCACATTCTGTTCGTGGAGCAGATGGCCTTCTCGCACTCTTGCGGGCGCCAGCATGGAAACATCCATGGTCGACGCCTCCCCGTCCAGGATCATCTCGGAGATCACGCACCCGGCGGCCGGGGCGTGCATGACGCCATGCCCGGAGAAGCCGCCGGCCAGGTGGAAGTTGGGCCGCTCGGGAAAGGCGCCCAGCAAGGCGTGATGATCGGGCGTGATGTCGTACAGGCCGGCCCAGCCCTTGCCGATCTCGGCGTCCTCCACGGTGGGGATACGGTGCAGGGCATGCTCCAGGATGGTGGGCAGGTAATCCCAGTCCAGAGTGGTATTGAACGAGCTGGGTTCGCTGGCGTTGGCCAGGCCGATCATGAGGCCTCTTCCCTCGTCGCGGAAATAGAACCCGGTGGCCATGTCGATGGTCAACGGCACCAGGTTGGGCGAGAGAGAAAACTTTTCGGTGATGAAGAGCATGCGCCGGTACGGCCGGGCCGGAACATCCACGCCGGCCATCTCGCCTATCTCACGCAGGTACGGGCCGCACGCATTGACCACGGCGTCGGTGCCGACCTCGCCGGCGTTGGTGATTACGCCGGTGACCCGGTCTCCCTGCACGTTGATGCCGGTCACGGCTGTGCTGGTGCGAAACTCGACGCCCATGTCGCGCGCCCGGTGCACGTAGCCCTGGCAGATGGACGCCGGATCCACGTAGCCGTCGCGGGCGTTGTAGGCCGCCGCCTGAATGTCGTCCACGAAGAGATCCCGTACATGCTCCCGGGCTTCGGCGGCCGTGATGAGGCGGCTGTTCACTCCCAGCTTGTTCTGCACGGCCACGTTCTGGCGCAGGGCCCGGGCCGTGGCCTCGGTGGGCGCCAGGAACATGTAGCCGGCCCGCTTGTAATCGATATCCTGATCCATCTCCTGGGCGAAGCGGGCGTACGCATCCAGGGAGTAGTGCGACATGCGAATGTTGATCTCGGAAGAGAACTGCTCCCGCACGCCGCCGGCGGAATAGGCGGTGGAGCCACGGCCTGTGTGCTTTTCCTTCTCCAGGACCATGATGCGTCCCGCCTGGCGTCGGGCCAGGCTCCAGGCCACCGACGCGCCGATGATGCCGCCTCCGATGATGACCACGTCCGCCGTTTCAGGCATCGGTGCTTTTCCGTGGTGGCTGCCTGGCTTCAGGTTTGCCGGCACAGATCTCGTCGGGACCGTATACCCACTCCGGTTCACCGCCGTCGGTGAAGAATTCTTTCTTCCAGACCGGCAGGCGTTGTTTGATCGCCTCGATGGCTTCGGCGCAGCAGGCCAGGGCAGGCTGCCTGTGAGGCGCCGCCACGGCGATGAACACGGACACTTCTCCCACGGCCAGCCGCCCGGTGCGATGCACCAGGGCCATCCCGTTCACCTGATGCCGGCCGGCGAGATCGCGGGCCAGGCGCTGCAGTTCGGCCAGGGCCATCTCAGGATAAGCCTGGTATTCCAGATGGTCCACCGGCCGCTGCCGGTGGTGGTTGCGCACCATGCCGGCGAACGTGGTCACAGCGCCGTCGGTGTCACCGGCCACCTTGCGCGTGAGAGCGGCGGTGTCGATGACTTGCTTCACCATGAGGCAGATGGGCTCCATGTCAGCCTCCCGAAACCGGTGGAAAGATGGCCACCTCGTCGCCGTCAGCCAGAACCCGGGAGGCTTCGGCATGCTCCCGGTTGACGGCGAGCAACGGTGAAAAACCTGGTTTGTCCAGGGCCGGATACCGCCGGGCCACCTCCTCCAGGGCCTCGCCGGCGGTGGCGCCCGGTGTTAATTCCAGTTGCTGGTCCTGACAGCCCGTGAGCTCGGCGACGCGGGCGAAATAGAGAACCGTCACTTTCATGGGCGGGTCTCGTCGACGTAATGAAGGACCATTTCTACCAGCGCGCTCACGCCCTCGGCCACCTCGGCCAGGGAGCGGGCGGTGAGGAAGGCGGGGGCGTAGACCAGGCGGTGGCCCGGGTCCACCAGCAGCGGCTCGCCCGGCGTGCCGGCCCGCTCAGGCAGGATGGGCGAATCCACCAGTCCGGGCAGGAGGAAATTGGCCACGCTCATGATCCCCATGGGCTTGCCGGCCTGCAGAAAGTGGACCAGCAGTTCCCTGACGGCCGGCAGCAGTGCCCGGCGGCTGCCCGGCTCAAGAGTGCCGGTCATCAGGTTCTTGATCACACCGCTGCCGCCTGGAATGATCAAAGCATGAAAGACGGAGGGGGAGGTGGTCCCCAGGATCTCCACCTTCCCGCGCGTGATGCGCGCCGCCTCCGCGGCCATTGAGCGCGTACTGCCGGTGCTCTCGTCGCCGCTGGCATGATCCACCACATGCATCTGTTCCCCGGAGGGCACCAGGGGCATGGGCTGTGCGCCGCGTCGCTCCAGTTCCAGCAGTGTCAGCAGCGCCTCGCCGATCTCACTGCCGTCATGGGTGCCGCATCCTGCCAGCAACACGCCCACCCGTGTCCCGGCCGCCGGCACCCGTGCCGCCCTCAGCCCGCCAGGGCCGCCTCGGCTTCGGCCACCAGCCGGCGAGAGCAGTCTTGGAGGGGCATTTGGATGACGGCGCCGGCGGCGTTGCGGTGTCCGCCGCCGCCGTGGACCAGGGCAAGAGCATTCACATCGTGCTGGGGCTTGGAGCGCAACGAAATTTTTGTCACGCCGGCCCCTTCTTCGCGCAACAGCAGGCCGATCTCCACCCCATCGATGGCCAGCATGTGGTTGAGCACGTTGGACGGATCCTCCAGGCCGTCGGCGCAGGAGTCCATGAGATCCCTGGGCACCGCGACCCAGGCCAGTCGTCCCTGGGCGCCGAACTGCAGGCGCAGGAGGCTCTCGGCCATGAGGCGGATGGTGCCCGGCTGGTAGCGTTCGTTGAGTTCCTGGTAGACGACGTTCGGCTTCACGCCCAGGTCCAGCAGGCGTGCCACCTGCCGGTGCAGGTGGGCGTTGGTCTTGGGAAAGCGGAAGCCACCGGAGTCGGACCAGATGGCGGTGTAGATGGCTTGCGCCATGACAAAGTCCAGGGTGCCACCCAGCTCATCGATGCAGTCCAGGATCATCTCGCCGGTGGCGCTGGCCTCTCTGTGGATCAGATTCACTTGCCAGAATTCCTCACGCACCAGATGATGGTCCATGCAGATGCGGGTCGCCCGCGAGGCGCGCACGTCGTCCAGCAGCGGCCCTATCCGTTCCACGGAGGAGTTGTCCAGGGTGAAAATCAGGTCGGCCTTCCGGATGAACTCGGACATGGTCTTGCTGTCGTAGACCTGGGCTTCGCCGTCTGGTGACAGAAAGCGCAGGCCCGGCTGGAGTTCATGGGTGATGATGAAACGCGCGTCCAGGCCCTGCTGGCGTAGAAAACGCTGCATGGCCACGCCCGAGCCGACACCGTCGGCATCCGGGTGGATATGGGTCAAGAGGACGGCTGTGCGCGCTTCCTCCAGCAAGGGCTGGAGGCGACGATAGGCGCTGCGTTGCCAGGTCATATATCAGGATTCCTGGGCCCGGCGAGTGGGTGCCGAGCGGGGGAAAGTAGCGCACGCCCCCCTGGCAAGTCAATGAAGGCGGCAACGGGAGGCGGCGTGGGGAAAGGGCCTCAGCAGTCCAGCCCGGAGGTCAGCCAAGGCGGCCGGCCAGGTATTCTCCGGCCGCTTCCACGTAAACCGCCGCGTTGCGGCGAATGCGCGGCCCGGTTTCTTCCGGCAGGGTGCGAACCACCTTCCCCGGCACCCCCAGGACCAGGCTCAGGGGAGGGATCACCGTGCCCTCGGTGACCACCGCGCCGGCGCCGATGATGCTGTGGCGGCCGATGACCACATTGTTGAGCAGCATGGCACCCATGCCGATGAGGCACTCGTCCTCCACCCGGGCGCCATGCACCACGGCCCGGTGCCCCACCACCACCCGCGCCCCCAGGACCACCGGGCTGGGAGGATCCACGTGCAGCACGGCCCCATCCTGGATGTTTGTCTCCTCCCCGATGGTGATGGACGCCATGTCGCCGCGGACCACGGCGCCATACCAGACCGAGGAGCGATCGCCCAGGGAAACGGTTCCCACCACCACGGCGCCGGGGGCGATGAAGACATTCTCGCCCCGGGTGATGAGAGTGGGGAGGTACGTGCGGGAAAGAGCCATGGGCCTGTCACGCTACCATGGCGCCTTGAGGTCGAACAAACCAGGGCGGGGAATAGGTGCAGACGCCTGCCGGTTGAGGCGGGTACGCTAGACTCTTGCGCGGAGCGAACATGGCCTATATCGAGATGATCGACGAGGATGATGCTCAGGGCCCCCTGCGGGAGATGTATGCCAGCCTCATCTCGCCGCACGGGGGCGTGGACAACATCTTGAAGATCCATTCCCTCAACGTCCCCTCCATGGACGCCCACCTGAAGCTGTACAAGACCCTCATGTACGGCCGCTCGGGGCTCAGCCGGGCCCGGCGCGAGATGATCGCCGTGACGGTGTCGGTTCTCAACAACTGTCATTACTGAATCGTTCACCACGGGGAGGGCCTCCTCGTTCTCACGAAAAACGAAGAGCTGGTCAAGCGCTTGCAGGCCGGGGATCGCACGCTTGTCACCGACCCGGCGGAAACCGCCATGCTGGATTATGTGGAGAAACTCACCCGCGAACCTTCCTCGGTCAGCCAGGCCGACGTGAGCGGGCTGCGCGATCAAGGTTTTGCCGACGCGGATGTCCTGGACATCGCCCAGATCGCGGCCTACTACGCCTTCGTCAATCGCATCGCCGAAGGGCTGGGCGTCGAACTGGAGCCCCACCGCACCTGA
>JAPUKF010000002.1 GCA_027295805.1 Acidobacteriota bacterium
TCCAGGATCTCACCGCCGAAATTGACCGGCTCGCGAAAGACCCGGATCACCTCGTCTGGTCTGACGGCCTCCCCCCGGCCTGG
Organism: Acidobacteriota bacterium; assembly: GCA_027295805.1. GTDB lineage: Bacteria > Acidobacteriota > Polarisedimenticolia > SMYD01 > SMYD01 > SMYD01. Next base: position 84 of record JAPUKF010000002.1, read on the forward strand.
CAGACCGCCCTGGAACCGGAAAGAGAGCGCCTGGCGAGAACCTACAACGAGACCGCCAACATCTTCGAATGGCCCACCGGCGCGGGCGCAGGCGACGGGGGCCTTGAGTTCACCCTCGACTGAATTGTGAGCCGGAACACTCTCTCGATCCTGATCACCCTGGTGGTCTACCAGGTCGTCCTCATAGCCATCGGCTTGTGGGCCGGGGGCCGCACCCGGGACACCGCCGATTTCTACCTGGGCGGCCGCCGCCTGGGCGCCCTGGTGGCCGCCATCAGCGCCTCGGCCAGTTCATCGTCGGCCTGGACTCTGCTGGGAGTCAGCGGCGCCGCTTACACCCTGGGCCTGCCGGCCATCTGGCTCTTTCCCGCCACCATCCTTGGCTTCGTGGTCAACTGGACGTGGGTGGGGCCCCGTCTGCGCCGTCTGAGCCATGCCGAAGGCAGCCTGACTCTCAGCGAGGTCGTGGCCGGCGATGCGAACCATCCCCTCTATCCGTCCATCCTGCGCCTGGCCTCACTGGTCATCCTGTTCTCATTTACTTTCTATATCGCCGCCCAGTTCGATGCGGCTGGCAGAACGTTCGCGAGCACCTTTGGCATGCCCGCCACCGCCAGCATCCTGATCGGGGGAGGTGTCATTGTCCTCTATACCCTCCTGGGAGGGTTCTGGGCCGCCAGCGTCACCGACACGGTCCAGGGCCTGCTCATGGCGGCCACCGCGCTCATCCTGCCCATGGTCGCCCTGATAACCGTGGGCGGCCCCATGGCGCTGCGCGCCGGACTCCAGGCGGGCGCCGGCAGTACCGCTTTGACCCTGACGGGACAGGACGCGCCCTGGCTGGGCCTGGCCTTCGTACTGGGCACCCTGGGAATCGGCCTGGGTTACCCCGGCCAGCCCCATGTGGTGAACCGATTCATGGCGCTGAAAGATGAATCGTCCCTGCGCCATGGCCGGATCATCGCGCTCACCTGGGCCGTGGTGATTTATGCCGGCATGATACTGCTGGGATGGTGCGGCCGGGTCCTGTATCCGGCGGTGGTCGATCACGAGCAGATCTTCTTTCAGGCCGCCGGCGGCCTGTTGCCGCCGGTGCTGGCGGGCGTCATGATCGCCGCCGTCCTGTCGGCCATCATGTCCACCGCCGACAGCCAGCTTCTGGTGGCCGGCTCGGCGGTGACCCACGATCTGAGCCTGGCGGGTGGCCGCGCGGCCGGCAGTCTGGCCCGCTCCCGAGCCGTGGTCCTGGCCATCAGCGCCCTGGCCATCGCCGCCGCCCTGTACTTGCCTGATGCCATTTTTTCCCGGGTTCTGTTCGCCTGGCACGCCATGGGGTCGGCTTTTGGGCCGATTTTACTGGTGCGGCTGACCGGCAGGCGGCTCTCTTCCCCGGCCCTTCTGGCCGCCATGACCTGCGGATTCGGGCTCACCGTTATTTTTCACTTCCTTCCGGACGCGCCAGGTGACATCATTGAGCGGGTGGTGCCGTTTGCTGCTGCCCTGGTCATCGCCTGGATGGGCCGGACCGGGAGAGCACCTGCCGCCACCGGGAAAGGGATGCCATGAGTCCGAAGCCGATTCTGCGTTGTGAGTTCGCCGCCGACCGTCTTGTCCGCAGGCTGTCGGTCGTCATCCCGGGCAAGGTCGAGGAGATCGATGACATCACGCGACGCATCATCTCCGTGGTCAGCGAGATGGGCTGCGCCGAGGGCAAGGAGTTCGAGATCGAGACCTCCCTGCGTGAAGCTCTGGCCAATGCGGTCACCCACGGCTGCCGCAAGTGTCCGGGGGAAAAGGTCGAAGTGGATGTGGAGTGCGATCCGGAGAAGGGAATGCTCATCGTAGTGCGCGATCCCGGCGAAGGCTTCGATCCGCGCCAGGTCCCCGACCCGATCATGGGCGAAAACCTCTACGCGGATCACGGCCGGGGCATCTACCTGATCAACCGGCTCATGGATGAGGTGACCTTCGAGAAGGGTGGCACCGAGATCCGGATGGTCAAGCGCTAGCTGCCGTCTGTGGGCGATGCCTCAGGCGTTGCGTCTTTGTCCTCTGACTTCGGTTCTTTGGCCTCATCCGGTTCGGGCGTCTGCGACGGTTTCCCGGCCCTGGAAGGTTTTGCCGCGGCGGGCAACGGTTCCATGCGCACCGGCGCGACGCCGATCTTCAACATGTCCAAGGCCACCGCCGCACCTCGCGACAGGTTCAGGAGGCGGTCACCGGCTCCCCGATCGATGATCTCCACCACCACACTGCGCGCCGGTTCGTCCTGGCGAGTCACCAGCACCAGGGTGCCGAACGGCAGCGAGGCATGGGCAGCCGTCAACTGGTCGGGATCGAATGCGCGGCCACTGGCCGTGGTGCGGCCCCGGTAGGCCTCGCCATACCAGGCCGCGTTGCCCTCGACCACGTCTGCTGAGCCGGTGCTGCCAAGACCGGGGGCGGCAGGAGCACCCGCTGACCGGGGTACCTTCAAGCCCGACTTCACCACTGAGGCCGACTTGCTCCCCACGCCGGTGCCGGTGGTCGCCGTTGTGACCTTCAGCGAAGTGTTGGTCTTGCGAAAACCATCGGTGGGATGCCAGGTGGGGTCCCTGGCCGGCTTGCTCCAGGTACTGGGGTTGAATTCATTGGCCTTGGGATCCGTGGCGAAGTCGGACTGAGGCGTCCAGGTGGGGTCGGGCCCCCTGGAAATCCAGCCATCGGTGGGCCAGTCGGGATCGTTCTTCGGCCAATCGCTTTCCGGCCGCCATTCTCCAGGAGCCAGCGGCGCACCGGGAGCCGGACCGGTCAGGTTCTGTGCTCTGGCGGCAGGCTTCTCCGGCGGATCGGACCCGCCCACGGTCGTCGGTTCGCTCCTGGTCAAACGATTCGACAGATCACCCCCGGCCACGGTCACACCCGGCGGCGGCTTCTCCTCGTCCTCGGCTGCGGTGTCCGGTGCGGGCGTGTCTTCCATGACGACGTCATCGCCCAGGATGCGCAGTTCGGCAACCTGGTCCATCTCGATGGTCAGGCGCCGCCCGTCATCCCTGATGAGGACATACTTGCCGGGCTCACGTTCCAGGTCGTCCCCGGTCAACACACGGCCGTTCTTGAGCACAAGTTGAAAAGCCGCCATGGCCGGCACTCCGGCCAGTAGCAGCGCGAGAACCACCATGCTCAGGGCAAGAAATCGTCTCATCAGGCGAGGGCCCCGATGCCACCACAGAAATCGATGTACTCCCGCCCGCCCCTGTCGCGGACACAGCTACCCGCGGCCCGCTCGATGAACAGCGGCACGAAATGGTGGGTCGCCGCCGGCACGGCCTGGCAGCGCCGTTTCATGAGGGCTGCCACCTCCGGGGTCGCCGGGGCAAGAGGTTCTGGGGCCATCAGGGCTCCTCTCTTTCACTGCGGACAGGTCGTCTCGACCCCCAGGATAGCCTTCCCCGCGCACCCTGTCACCTTCGCCACGGGCCTCAGGTGCCAAGGTTGGCCGGGGGCACAGCGCGGTCCCCTGGGCAGTCTTCTACAGACGGTGGAGCGTGTCGTCCACCTGCAGCGGCAGCAGGGCCCGGCGCAGGCGGCCACGGGACCCCGCCGGCAGGATCTCCGGATTCGCCAGAAGATCGCCCATCTCCTCCTCGATGGCGTCGGGATCTTGGCCGGCTTCCATGCGCCGGACCGCTTCAGTCATCCCTTCACCCAGGTCCAGGCCGGATGAGTCGTACAGCTTCCGCATCAGGCGTGCCATCTGCCGGGGATCGTTCTCATCGAGGCCCTCGGCTTCCCGGGCCAGGGCCGCCAGCCCCGATTCCAGGCGCTGAGGGTCCATGTCCGGCAGGTCGCCGGCAGCGGGATCACCCTTTCCGCTACTTCTACTGATGGCAAAGCGGGATGGCCGGCGTTGCAGACGCGGGCGCCGGCACCGGGGACAGGCCGGCCGCTTGCGCGTATTCACCGTCGCAGAGAGAAAACTGAACACCGTGTGGCAGTCCGGGCAGTAGAATTCATAAATCGGCATGGCCGGCTCCTTCTGGCACGGTCCGATTTTACACCGTGAGCCCGTGGCCAGGGCTCATGTGGTAGAAAGCACATCATGAATGGTCATGACTCCAGGGCTGAATATCTCTCCTCAGGTACGGGGCCGGCAGCTTTCCTGTTCATGATCCTGCTCATGGCGGTTTTTATCCCGTCCATTCCTCCTGCTTCCGCTATCCGGGAATCCGCCGCAACCACCGGCAGCCAGGGTGATCCCGCCGCCGACGCATATATCAAGGAGATCCAGCAGTGGCATGCTAAACGGGAGGCGCTCCTGGGCAGTGAGAATGGGTGGCTGACTCTCGTAGGTCTTGCCTGGTTGGCCCCGGGCGAGAACAGCTTTGGCAGCGATCCCAGCGGCGACGTGATTCTGCCGGCGGACAAGGCACCGGCCCGAGCGGGCATCCTTATCCTGGACGATGACGGCGTAACTGTCGTTCCTGAAGCGCCGGGTCTTCTCCTGGATGGGGAACCGGTGACCAGCCGCCATCGGCTGACCGACGCCGACGGCACTTCCCATATCCTCACCCTGGGTAGCCTGCGCCTCTACATCATTCGCCGCGGCGGGAAGTTCGGGGTGCGCATCAAGGATCCCTCAAGCGCCCTGCGCCGGGACTTCACCGGGGTCGCCACCTTTCCCATCGATACGGGCTGGCGGGTGGAGGGCCGCTGGGAGGCTTACCCCGAACCACGACAGCGACAGATCCCCACCGTCACCGGCACGCCTGCCAAGATGCTCGCGCCGGGGCGCGTCCACCTCACCCTGGGGGGACGGGAGATGACGCTCGAGCCGGTCATTGCCTCTCCCGAGGATCGGACCCTGTTTTTCATCTTCAAGGACGGGACCACGGGACACGACACCTACGGCGGCGGGCGCTATCTCTACAGCCCACTCCCCCGCGACGGCCGCCTCATTCTCGACTTCAACAAGGCCCACAATCCGCCCTGCGCCTTCACCCCTTACGCGACCTGCCCGCTGCCGCCCCCCGGCAATACGCTGCCCATCCGCGTGGAAGCCGGGGAGAAAGATTTCAACTCCCACTGAACCGGCCTCCTGGTCCGAATCACTGTTGTATGGCGGCCCTTAGTTGCCTAGGGTCACGGGAGTGAAGCGCCGGATTTCCAGGCGCTCTTCGCCCTCGGTCACCTGCAGCCAGCGATCCATGGGGATGTCTGTCAGCACCTGCTCCGCTCCGCCGGCCGGCCAACGCACCGAGACACTCAGGATCTCCAGGGCATTGGCACCGAGCCCGATCAATTGCTCCGTGGGCGATATGCCGAACGTGCCACCGGAACCTACCCAGCGGTAGATGGAGGCCTCGCCCTGATCGCGGCGCACGCGCAGGTGGATGCGGGCCCCGATCCCGGAACGCGGCGAGCGGCGCCCGTTCAACTTGATCACCACGAAGTGAGTCGGCGCCATGGGATTCACGAATAGCACATCACCGAAGCGATCACCCGGAAAGAACCCTCCGGCCTGCAGGTGGATGTCCATATCACCATCGCGATCCAGATCACCGAAAGAGATGCCGTGCCCTTTCTGCAGGTGGCCTACCCCTGCGGCGAAGGTCACATCGGTGAACGTGCCGTCACCGTTGTTGTGGTACAGAAGATTGGGCATGACCGCCTCGTAGGCCGGTGTCCCGGTCCCCAGGTAGATATCCGGGTAACCGTCGCCATCGAAGTCACCGAAATTGGCGCCCATGGGCAGGCTGGGATGATCCAGACCCGCCGAACGTGTGACATCAGTGAAACGACCGTGTTCGTTGCGGTAAAGCCGCGGCCATTGCTCGGGACGCTCCGGCCGCCGCCCCATGACATCGGCGGCGATATCTTCCACCTGCGCCATGTAGGCCCCGGAAAACAGGTCCAGGTCGCCATCCTGATCGTAATCGAAGAACCAGGAGACGAAGCTGCGGCCCTCAGGTTCAGTCACTCCCAGTTCTCTCGCCACATCGGTGAACGTCCCGTCACCGTTGTTACGGTAGAGCCTGTTGGGCCCGATGTTGCTGATGTAGAGATCAGGGTCGCCGTCACTGTCGTAATCCCCCCACACCACACTCTTGGCATAACGATCATTGGTCACGCCGGCTGCGACAGCCACATCAGTGAAGGTTCCATCGCCGTTGTTGCGAAACAGATTATCCGCGAAGGCTTCCTTCCTGTCGCCCTGCTGAATTCCTTCATTGCCGATGAAAAGGTCCAGATCGCCATCCAGATCATAGTCGGCCCATGCCGCCGCCTGGGTCGGCCGTGCCGGTCGCGCCACGCCGGCGGCCCGGGTCACATCGCTGAATGTCCCGTCGCCATTGTTGCGCAGAAGAGAGTTGCGCACCCGGCCCTGTGCCTGCAGCCAGCCCCCCCGCAGGACCAGCACATCCACATCCCCATCGTTATCGTAATCAGCGGCACTCATGCTGAGTCCGCCCCACTGGACATCCAGGCCGGCCGCCACGGTGTTGTTGATGAAGGTGCCGTCGCCCTCGTTGTGCAGAAGAGTCAGAGACCCCCAGGGATCCATGGTGGAGGTCAGGATATCCAGCCAGCCATCGTTGTCCAGATCTTCCACGATGCCGCCACCGGCGAGATCGAAGGTGTCCAGTCCCAGGGCGGGCGCCACGTTGCGAAAGCGAGGCACAGGTGCTGTCGCCATGAAACGCTCCGGCGGGATGAGAAACTCTTTTTCCACTCCTGCCGGGTAGACACCAGCCAGTTGTGCTGCCAGGTTGAGAAACCAGAGCGCCTTGAGATCATCCGGTTCGCGGGCGAGAATCGCCCGCGCATATTTCATGGCCGCCTCGACGCCCTGGCGATCCTGATGCACGCCATCACCACGCACGGGCACGATGCAGGCGTCGGACCCGTGGCGGGCAACACAGTTCCTGTCTTCCCCGAGGCGCAGGGAAGCCACCAGAAGCTTGTCCAGGATGCGGCGCTGCCGCTGCAGATGCCGCGCCCT
>JAPUKF010000020.1 GCA_027295805.1 Acidobacteriota bacterium
TCCTCGGAGGTGGTGGTGGTGTAGCTGGGATGAGAAGCGGAGTGATTGCCCAGTTCATGCCCTGCATCCAGCCACATCTTCAGGATCCTGCGGTCTGTCTCGGTGCGCACGTTGCCCCAGATCACGAGGCCCACCGCCTGGATCCGGTGCCGGGCCAGAACGTCCAGGAGATCCCTGGTGATCTTCTCCCTCTCTTCAGGGTCGGAGTGCAGCGAGCCGCCGGCCAGGGGCAGGTCGTCCACCGTCACCGCCAGGGGGCGGGGCACCGCGGCCAGGACCGGTGAGATGGAGAGAGCCAGGGTCGCCGCAATAGACCCCAGGATGCCCTTGTACCTTTGGCATCGCGGCGCTGTCCTGCGGACGGTCGCAGAGGAACTGGCAGGGGCATTGAGCATGGTTTGCAGAGGTTAGATCACCGGGAGGCTGGGCGTCCCGGACGATGTCTTGCCCGCATGCGGCGTGGTAGCCTTGGCTTCTCCCTCATGGACCTCCAGAACATCAAAGCAGAAGAAGTGGGACGCATGCTGCGGGACGCCCGCCGGCGGACATTGGAGCTGGTTGCGAATCTCGACGACCAGCAGCTCATGGGGCCGCGCCTCGCCATCGTGAACCCTTTCCTGTGGGAGATCGGGCATCTGGCCTGGTTCCAGGAGCGCTGGGCGCTGCGCCACCTCAGGGGCGAGCCGCCCATGCTCGAAAACTGTGATGCGCTCTTCGATTCGGCAGCCGTGGCTCACGACACGCGCTGGGATCTTCCGCTGCCGGACCGAACTGGAACGCTGAAGTACATGGAGCGGGTGCTGGACCGGGTGCTCGAGGGACTCGATGCCCACCACGACGGTCCGCTGGACAACAGGGTCGCCTACTTTCACCTGTTGCCCCTCTTCCACGAGGACATGCACGGAGAGGCGTTCACCTACATGCGGCAGACTCTCGGATACCCGGCGCCGCCCTTCGCGTCCTCCGGGCGGCCGGAGCCGGCAGGGAAGGAGGATCACCGGGAGACCGGGATCGCGCAGGGCCAGGCAAGAGTCGATGTCGAGCTGGCCGGCGGCGAGTTCCAGATGGGCGAGCCGCCCGGCAAAGCGTTCGTTTTCGACAACGAAAAGTGGGCCCATGCAGTGCACGTGGATCCCTTCGCCATGGCCCGCACGGCGACGACGCAGAGTGAGTTCCTGGCCTTCGTCGAGGAGGATGGCTACCTGCGCAGGGATCTCTGGTCGGACGCCGGCTGGACCTGGCGAGAGAAGAACGGGCTGCCCCGGCATCCCGTCTACTGGAAAAAGGAGGCCGCGGGCCGCTGGCTCCGGCGCCACTTCAACGCCTGGGTCGCGCTGGAGGAGGATCTCGTCGCACTCCATGTCAACTGGTTCGAGGCGGAGGCCTGGTGCCGCTGGGCGGGGAGGCGACTTCCAACCGAGGCGGAATGGGAGTTCGCCGCAGGCGCGACGGGCAGCGCCACCGGCGGGGCGAAAATAGTCGGGCTGTCGGGTCACGCGTGGGAGTGGACGGCCAGCGACTTCGAACCCTACCCCGGTTTCTCCGCCGATCCGTACAGGGGATACTCCCAGCCCTTCTTCGGCAGCCAGAAAGTGTTGCGAGGCGGCTGCTGGGTGACGCGTTCACGCCTCATCCGCCACACCTACCGTAACTACTACACGCCCGAGCGGCGCGACGTCCTGGGCGGCTTCAGAACCTGCGCACTCCGCTCCTGATGCACATCACCATCATCTCCCCGGCTGACTCCCGCTCCCGCACGGGAAACCGGACGACGACCCTCCGCTGGGCCCGTATCCTGCGCGCCCTCGGTCACAGGGTGAGCCTGGCACGGGAGTGGGACGGGAAACCGGCCGACCTGCTCGTTGCCCTCCACGCCCTGCACATGCACAGCAGCATCGCCCGCTTCCGGGCGGAGCGTCCGGGCAACCCCCTGGTTGTAGCCCTCGGCGGCACCGATCTGTATCGCGACCTGGGCCGCCACCGCCAGGCCCGGCAATCCCTGGAGCTGGCCGACCGGCTTATTGCGCTGCAGGATCTCGCGGTCCGATCGCTGCCGGCCGACCTGCGCCGAAAGGTGCGGGTCATCCACCAGTCGGTGGAAGGTGTCGGGTCGCCAATCATGAAAAGACCCGGCAGGCATGTTGCGCGGTCACGTGTGCCGGGCAACTGCACTCCTCTCGACGTCGCCGTCATTGCCCACCTCCGCCCCCTGAAGGATCCCTTCCGGGTGTCCATGGCCGCGCGGCTGCTGCCCGGAGCAGCGCCCGTTCGCGTCTTCCAGGTGGGGGCCGCCATGACCGTTGCCATGGAGCGTCGCGCCAGGGCAGAGCAACATCGTAACGCCAGCTACACCTGGCTCGGCAGCATTCCGCGCGGGAGGGTCCTTGCCGTCATGCGCCGATCCAGCCTTGTTGTCGTCCCCTCTCTCATGGAGGGGGGAGCGAACGTCATCGGGGAGGCGGTGGTGCTCGGCATTCCCGTCCTCGCGTCGAAGATCGACGGCAATGTGGGCCTGCTGGGTGCCCGGTACCCCGGCTATTTCACGCCGCGAGACACCCGTGGCCTGGCGCGGCTGCTCCAGCGTGTCCGGACTGAACAGGCCTTTCTTCGTCGTCTGGCAGAAGCGTGCGAATCTAGGAAGGAGCTCTTTGCGCCGGCGAGGGAGCGAGCGGCGTGGCGCGCCCTTCTGCGCGAGCTGGGGAACTCTCAAGGTCACGGTACGAGAAACGCTTCTCCAGGTCCTCGTGGGATCGCCCGTCCACCTCGGCGTAGGGGTAGATGACGTAGTTGAGCGGCTCGCCTTCCATTCCTGGGAAGCTGAGGTCCCGCCCGTAGGTGAACAGGATTCTGTTCTCGTCGTGGGCACCAAAGAAATACTCGCGCCGTTCCGGATACTTGAACGCCTGGGAGGCGTCCACCGGCAGCCAGCCGTGTCCCTGGACGTACAGCTGTGCCCAGCAGTGATAGCCGTCGATCTCCCCCTCGCCCCTGTCGGGCGGCACCGGAAAGCCCATCTCGAAGCGGGCAGGGATTCCCAGCGCCCGCGAGTAGCCAATGACGAGGGCGTGGAAGTCGGTGCAATTACCGCGCTTCGCGTCGCAGGCCCAGTAGATGTCGCCCCGCCCCCAGCCGTCCCCGCGTTTGTCGTACTTCAGGTTCTCGATGGCATAGTCGTAGATCGCCCGGACCTTCTGGATGTCCGTCTCCGCCTCGCCGACGGACTCCTGTGCCCAGGCACGGATCGTTTCGTCGACCGGGATAAGACGATCGGACTCAAGCCATCTCTCCGGTGCCAGGGCCTCGATGGTCGCCCGGGATTCCCCGGGGACGCCATTTCCGGGTGCAGCGAGCGCCGCGGGCGCCGGATCCGACCCGCGCTTCGACCGCGCCTGGCCGGGCCTCCGGATGCGCTCTCTGCGCTCGATCTCCACGGACACCACGACGGTCGCCCTCTTGGTTCCCGGCGGAACCTCGAAGCGGAGCGCCCGGTTGCCGTACCGCGGCTCGGTCACGGTTTCGTAGGGGAAGGGCGCGTCGATATGCATCGAGCGCACGGTCTGGTCCTCGGTGTCGGGCGGGAAAGGGAGCCAGAGAAAAACGGTTTTCGCGTTCTCGGGGACGCCGGCAATGGTCGCCTCGTAGCGGAACGTGAAGGCACGCGCGGCGGGAGGCCCGTGCAAGGATTCCGCTGCTGAAGCCAGCGAGAGGTTCTCCCCCGGCGCGCAGCCCTGGATCCCCAGGGCGAGCAAGGCGATTGCGGCGGCCAAGGCCGCCGCCAGGGACGGGATGAGGGTTCGATTCACGGCGGACAACTATAATACATGAGATATGGGTCTGCGCTCAGCATGTTAGGGAACGTCGGGAAGGGCCTGGCCGTGGCCCTGGCGGTGATTGCCGGCAGTGCCTGCTCGGCACCGGTTGACCAGCCCGCCATTCTGATCATCAGCATCGACTCATTGCGCGCCGACAAGTTGCACGTCTACGGTGATCCTCGGGAGCTGAGCCCTCACATGGACCGGCTGGCCGGCGAATCGACCCGGTTCACCCAGGCCCGCTCCTCGTCACCATGGACCACGCCGTCGGTCATGACCCTGTTCACAGGGCTCGCACCGCCCTCTCACCATGTGGACAACAACGACCGTGGTTTGTCGCCCCATGTCACTCTGCTGGCAGAGCGATTGCATGATGCCGGCTATCGAACCGGGGCGGTCATGCCGGCCGTGACCCTGGCCGATCACTTCGGATTTGATCGTGGCTTCGACTCATTCGTCCTGGATGCACAAGGCCATGACGGGATCTCGGGGCCTTGGAGCGTGCAGCGGGCCGTGGAGTTCCTCCGTGGAGGTGAAGGTCCCTTCTTTCTCTATGTCCATCTCTGGGATGTGCATTACAACTACGAGGCGCCATCGCCCTATGCGGCCCGGTTCGAGGCCGGACGCGCCCCGGGTCCGGGAGAAACCGACGGCATCCCCAGGTTGATCAAGCGCTTCCGTCTCGCCGATGAGGCGGAACCGCTGCCGGACGATCGGGTCGCCTGGCTCGAGGGACAATATGCCGCGGAGATACTCTACACGGACGAGCAGGTTGGCCTGCTTCTCCATGAGCTGGAACGGCTCGGCCGGACCCAGAACACCATCGTCGTGCTCACGGGAGATCACGGCGAGGCCTTCCAGGAGCATCTCGTTCTCGGGCACACCGTTCATCTCTACGACGAGATGGTGCACGTGCCGCTGATGGTGCGCTGGCCGGGCCGGGTGCGCGGGGGAGCGGTCAGTGACACGCCGGTCGGTCTCATCGATCTCACGCCGACCCTTCTGGACCTGGCGGGTGTCGCCCACCACGCTTCGGCCTTCGAGGGTCGCAGCCTGGTGCCCGAACTTATGGGCGAGGTTTCTTCCGTGTCCCCGCCCACGGACGGGCTCCTCCTGTCCACCTCCCGCCGGGGGCGTGTGCGGGGCCTGTGGACGCCCGAGTGGGCGTACATCTACGATTTCATCCAGGAACGCGCCGAGCTCTATGACCTCGCCGCCGATCCCGGCCAGCAGGTCAACCTTGTCGCCCAGAGACCTGAAGAGGCGGAACTCTGGCGACGGCGGCTGTGCGAGCGCCTGGCCGCTCTGCCGCCCGGCGGCGAGATCGATGTGGTGCCCCTTTCCCAGGCGACACGGGAAGCGCTTGATGCCGGCTTCGCGCAACTCGGATACACGGCCGGGCCCCGCCGGCGGCCACCGCGGGAGATACAGGATCCGGCGGAGGAGCGGCGCGCTTTCCTGGATGAGCTTGCCTGCGACTCAGCCGCGCCCGCAGCGCAAACCCACGACCAGAAAGACGAGCAAACCGACGGCCGCTAGAGGCAGGAGGCCAGGGTTGCGGCCCAGCCACAGGTGACGCTCACCGGCGGCTGGTGTAGGATGCCCGCCATGCGTCTCCTGTTGCGCCTGGGCAGTTTCATGCGCCCCTATGCCTCACGGATGGTGGCTGCGTCGGTTCTCCTGGCCTTTGCCGGCGGGCTCATGTCACTGGTGATTGCCAGCATGAAACCCCTGGTGGACCTGGTGCTCCTGGCGCCTGCCGGGGACCGGGGAGAAGGCGGCGGCGGAGAGGCTTCCACTCTTCTTGCCAACCTTCGCGACTGGCTGCCGGTGGAATCCTGGTCCCAGTGGCTCGCCGGCCATGCTTTCGCCGCCGTACCGATCCTGCTGGTTGTGATCTTCGTTCTCCGCGGCGTGGTGCTCTATGCTGGCAAATACATGACCTCCAAGGTGGGCGTCATGATGATCCGGGATATCCGTGCGAAGCTGCACGCGGCCATCTGGACCCAGTCCCTGAGTTTCTTCAAGGAGCATCCCAGTGGCGAATTGATGTCCCGCGTGTTCGGCGATGTGCAGCGC
>JAPUKF010000200.1 GCA_027295805.1 Acidobacteriota bacterium
GGTTCGCCTTCCAGGAGTTCCGTGACGGCGAAGGCAATAGCGTGTTCATGGCCGAAATCGTTGATGGCCATGATGTTGGGGTGGGAGAGGGCGGCCACGGCTTTGGCCTCGCGTTCGAAGCGACTGCGGCGCTGGTTGTCCGTAGCAAAGGCTGGAGGCAGAATCTTGACGGCCACATCCCGGTCCAGACGGGTGTCCCGGGCCTTGTAGACTTCCCCCATGCCGCCCTCGCCGATCTTTTCACCGATGCGGTAATGGCCCAGCATCTGGCCGGGTTGCAAGGTTGCAGGTTGTGGTGTCATGAGGGCGCAGCCTACCACGGACCGAAAGCAGATAACCCAAAAAAAGAGCGCCACCGGCGGCCGCCGGCGACGCTCTGGGAATATCCTTCCCAATCCCTATTTTCTGTCAGTCGATTTTTTTCAGTTCCACGCGGCGGTTCTCGGCGCGGCCTTCTCGCGTTCCATTGTCGGCGATGGATACGGACGAGCCGTAGCCCTTGGCAGTCAGGCGCAGGGCATCGATCCCCTTGCTCACCAGGTAATCGCGTACCGCTTCAGCTCTTTTGAGGGACAGAGCCCGGTTGTGGGCCTGAGAACCGGTGGAGTCGGTATGTCCGCCGACTTCTACCCGGACTTCGGGGTCGATCTCACGGAGTCCCATGGCCACCGTATCCAGGGAACTGCGAGATGCGGCGGTCAACTCGGCGCTGTTGGTGACGAAGTTCACGTTCTGCAGAACAAGGATCCTCTGATCTGCCTTGAACAGGACCTCGCAGCCCGTATCGTCCACGGTGACTCCGGATGGGGTGTCGGGGCAGCGGTCGAGGCCGTCGTAAATACCGTCGCCATCGGTGTCGGTGGGGCAGCCGGTGGCATTCACGGTGGCTCCGGAGGGAGTGTTGGGACACCGGTCGATGCCGTCTGGCACGCCGTCGCCATCGGTGTCGGTGGGACAGCCGTCGGGACCCACGCTGGCTCCGGAGGGAGTGTCGGGGCACTGGTCAATGCCGTCGTAAACACCGTCGCCGTCGGTATCACCGGGGCACCCCTCGGTGTTCACCGTGGCTCCGGAGGGAGTGTCAGGGCACTGGTCGATGCCGTCCGGCACGCCGTCACCATCCGTGTCGGTGGGACAGCCGGCTGCATCTACGGTCGCGCCCTGGGGCGTATCCGGGCACTGGTCAATCCCGTTGAAGACACCGTCGTTATCCGTATCGTCAGGGCATCCTTTGGCATCCACCACAGCTCCTCGTGGGGTGCCCGGGCAGCGGTCGGCACTGTCCTTGACGCCGTCGCCATCTGCATCCGGCGGCGGTCCTCCCCCGAAGGCAAAGAGGATGCCGAGACTGGCTTCCACATTGGACTGCCGGTTATCCACCACTCCACGCACATCCGTGGACACATAGCGGGCGTCCAGTCGCAATCCGAAGGAGGTGCCCATGAACCAGCGAACGCCTCCGCCCAGGTTCAGGCTGAGGTCGGTGGGATCCAGGACAGCATCCACCGAAGTATTGTCCGCCCCCACACCGCCGGCCAGATAAGGACGGAAACGGCTGCCGGGTTTGAAGTTGAGCAGTGCATCCACGCGGAACGAATCGATGTCAAAGTCGAGATTGGACCCCGATGAAAGTCCGGTTTCGCCGGAGAATTGCTGGAAGACGCCCTCAACGCTCCAGCGGTCGGTGATGAAATAGCCGATGCGCAGGCCGTAGAGAAGATCGTCATCGGGGTTGAGGGATGTGAATCCGGATATGGGCCCGGAGTTGAATTCATAGTCGTCCATGAAACCGTTGCCAGCGTAGACGCCGATTTCAAAGTCACCCGCCTGCCCTCCTCCCGCCCCGGCCATGCCCGGGGCGGCCAGAAGCATCAGCCCCGCCAGGACGATCCAGAACCATGCCAGATTGTTCTTTCGAGTTGTTGCGCGCATCTTCTTCCTCCCCATGGACGCCGCACCTGTCACGGCGCTTGGATGGGTTGGTCCGGAAGGCCGGCGAGAGCTATTAACTGCCCGCAGCTGGCCGGGAGCGCATCTTGCCCCCCGGGCAACCCGTCGCTCCTGCACACTACTATCATGGGCTCCCGGGATCCACGTTCAGGATCTGAGGAGCGCACAGAGCAGTGCCGATGC
Source organism: Acidobacteriota bacterium (assembly GCA_027295805.1). GTDB lineage: Bacteria > Acidobacteriota > Polarisedimenticolia > SMYD01 > SMYD01 > SMYD01. Next base: position 2,134 of record JAPUKF010000200.1, read on the forward strand.
TATGCTTTCTGCGGACAAGCCAAGCAGAGAGAGGGCCCACAGCCGTGAAAAAAAGCCGCGTTGCCGTCCTCACAACATCAACCCGCCGCGTATTTGCCGATTACCACCGCCTCATGAACCTGGCCGGTTATCAGGACTACCTGGATCGGGATGCCGACACAGCCCTCAAGATCAATATTTCCTGGCATTTCTTCTTCCCGGGCAGTTCCACCACGCCCTGGCAACTGGATGGTGTCATCCGGGCCATGAAAAAGGACGGGTTCGCCCCGGATCGGATCCATGCCTGCCACAACCGGACAGTGGTGATCGATGCCCACCTTGGTGAGCGGGAGAACAAGCAGATCGACGTGGTGGAGGCCCATGGGCTGCGCAACGTGCATCTCTATGAAGGTGAGGAGTGGATCAACGTCCGCGACGCCGTGGGCGATCTCACGAAAAAATTTCTCTGTCTCAATGAGGTCTTTCCCCAGGGATTCAACATTCCCAGGCGCTTCATAGGCGAGAACATCATCCATCTGCCCACCATCAAGACCCATGTCTTTACCACCACAACCGGCGCCATGAAGAATGCGTTCGGTGGGCTGCTCAATGAGCGGCGGCACTGGACTCACCCGGTCATTCACGAGACGCTTGTGGATCTCCTGATGATTCAGAAGAAGATCCATCCCGGCCTGTTCGCCGTCATGGATGGCACTTTTGCCGGTGACGGTCCCGGACCCCGATGCATGATGCCCCATGTGAAGAATGTGATCCTGGCCAGCGCGGACCAGGTGGCCATCGATGCCGTGGCCGCGTCCATGATGGGGTTCGACCCCCTGGATATCAAATTCATCCGCCTGGCTCACGAACTGGGCCTGGGCTGTGGCGATACCAGGGAGATTGAAATTGTCGGTGACCAGGAAGCTGCCGCCCAGCGCTGGAACTTCGATGGCCCGTTCAAGAAGATGACTTTTGCCTCACGGATGCAGCACAAGATCTACTGGGGCCCTCTCAAGAAACCCGTGGAGTGGTCCCTGAAGACGGTTCTCGCGCCGTGGGCCTACATTGCCAGCGTCCTTTACCATGACACCTTCTGGTATCCGTTTCTGGCCAAAAAAAAGATGGCCGCGATCCTGGACAGTGACTGGGGCCGTCTCTTCCGCGGCTGGAGAAACCTTGAGCCTGATACCGACGGATTTCCCGCCGTCGGCAAGCAACCGGCCACCATCGGCCGCGCCGGCTGGGCTGCCTTCAGGCAATCCTTCAAGATCCTGCTCACCTGCATCAAGGAAGCTCCCGAGTTCGCCCAGCGCAGCCGCATGGCCAAGGGGCAACATAAGTAGCGCCACCTGAGGTGATCAGTCGCCCACGCCCTGGGCCAGCAACATGAAGTTGTGAAAATCGAACACCAGGTGCCGCGGGTAGTCCTCTTCCCGGGCGTGGGCCCTGAGGATGCTTCCCACCAGCGAAGCGGCGCCCAGAGTCGTATAGAGGATGCCCCGGCGAGTGCACGGTTCCTGGAACGCCTCGTCGGGTCGGGCGAGGCTTTCTTCGTAGAATTCCTCGCTGCCGGGGCCCGTCCGGCGTGTGCCATGTCGCCGGGACGGGCGTGGGTCCAGGCAATGGATTTCAAGGACCTCGGCGCCCATGCGGGCATCCACCAGGAGGTGGACATCCTCTCTGTGCCGCAGGTTGTGCCAGATCAGGCGGCGCTCTCTCAAGCTGTCCACCGCCAGAATGACCACGGGCCCCAGGCGGCGGGATTCATCACCCCGAAACCGGTCGCGGGCGGTGACGATGGGCCGGTCGCAGATCCAGGCGATCATCTCGGCCAGGGCATCCACCTTGGCCTCGTCCATCAAGACATCACTGGGCCGGAACCACTGGGTTGGCAGGTTATGGGCCTCGCAACGATCAAAGTCCGTGACGGTCAGGGTGTTGGTGATCCCGAAGCCCATCTTGCAGAGACAGAGGAGAATGGCGCCACCCAGGGCGCCGGCGCCGACGATGTCCACCGACACGCCCGCGAGATCCGCAGGCGTGAGGATGTCCTGCTGGCGCCGGAAGGCCTCCAGTGGGTTGCCCAGGGGAGTCTCGCCTCCTTCCGGAGCCGCATCCTGCACGTTGCCACTCTTTGCTTTAATCAAGGACCCCTCTGCAGAAAAATTCGTCTGCCAAAAACTGCCGGCGACGGGGAACGGACCCGCCTTTCACGGAGAAGGCGC
>JAPUKF010000201.1 GCA_027295805.1 Acidobacteriota bacterium
AAATCGTTCCTCGCCGAAGGCAGGCTTCAGGTCGTCGAGCCAGATGGCGTCGGGATCGTAACGTGCGAAGAACGGGCGCAGCACCCAGTCGGGGTTGCGCCCCTGCAGCATGCGCAGCATGAACACTTTTTCGCCGGCTATCTCGCGGATACCCAGGATTTCAATCTTGCCGGGATGGGACGACATGCTGGGACCCCGCACGGTACGGGCGATGCCGCTCACGCCCTTGTAGGCTTCCCGGAAAATGTCATAGGCCCGCGCCAGGGGAATTCCGAAGTAATGCTGAGCACCGGTGTCGCGCACCACGAACATGTAGTAGGGGACACAGCCCAGGCGGACCTGCTCTCGCCACATCTGCGACCAGATCTCCGGGTCATCATTGATGTGGGCCAGCAGCGGCGACTGGGTGCGAATCTGAGCGCCGGCGGCGTGCAAGCGGCTGATGGCTTTCCTCACGGCATCGGTGGACAGCTCCGCCGGGTGGCTGAAGTGGGCCATGAAAGCAAGTTGCAGTCCGCTGTCGGTAATCCTGCGGAAAAGGGCCATGAGCTGGTCGGCATCGTTGTCGCTGGTGAAGCGATAGGGCCAGTAACCCAGAGCCTTGCTGCCGATGCGGATGGTGCGCAGATGGGGCAGATCGGCCGCCATCAGGGGCTCCAGGTAGGCAGCCAGAACCTGGGTCTTCATGATCATGGGATCGCCGCCGGTGAAGAGAACATCGGTGACCTCGGGGTGCTCTCGCAGGTAGGCGATGAGGGTTTCGCTTTCGCGGGTGGCGAACTTGAGCTCATCCAGCCCCACGAACTGGGCCCAGCGAAAGCAGAAGGTGCAATAGGCGTGACATGTCTGTCCCTGGCTGGGAAAGAAGAGGACCGTCTGCCGGTACTTGTGCTGCATCCCTTCAATCTGGCGGCCATCCAGGAGGGGAACGTTGTCGTGGAGCTGTCCCGCCGGATGGGGGTTGAGAGCCAGGCGAATGCGGTGAGCGATCTGGTTGAGCTCGGCGGTGTTGGCGTGTCGTCGCAGGGCTGCCGCCATGCTCTGGAAATGATGGGGCAGCAGCATTCCACGCTGGGGGAAGGTGAGCTTGAAGATCGGATCGTCGGGTACCCGCTGCCAGTCGATGAGCTGCTCAACAACATAGTTATTGGCCCGAAACGGCAGCACCCGGCCAACTACCTCCATGGCGAACCGGGTTTCCTCATCCAGCTCCTGGATGTGCGGGATCTGGTTGAAGTTGGCGAGCGTATAGGATTTGAACTTGGATATGGCCTGGGAGTCCGGCTGGCGCTGGTCTACCTTGTTCAGCCTGGTCGCGTTGCGCAAGTGTGCCTCCTTCTGCGAACAGGTGCCTGCGAACCGGTCGGAGAAGGAGAAGAGACCGGGTCTAGCATGGGCCGGGGACATTCGGACCAGTGATCCCGTCAGGCTGATGAGACCCATGGCATGAATGCCTCAGGACGCGCGAACTCAACGTTCACGCGGCAAAAGACATGGCACCAACTCAATTTTCGATTATCGACGGCAATTATAACATATGGGCCGGGCTGACCCCGGCGGCGCCCCTCCGGGCGCTGCCCTCAGGCCGTATCCCGCGCCAGCCGGATGCCGCTGAATTGCCAGCGCATTTTCGGATAGAGAAAATTGCGATAGGAAGCGCGCAGGTGAGCGGCGGGCGAGACGCAGGAGCCTCCCTTGAGGACCATCTGGTTGCACATGAATTTGCCGTTGTATTCACCGAGGGCGCCGGCCGCCGGCGCATAGCCCGGAAAGGGTCCATAGGCTGAGCGGGTCCACTCCCAGGTATCCCCGAACATCTGCAGTAGCCCCGGTTTCTCCGCTGCAGGATTGCGAGCACTAGCTTGTTCCGCCGGAACCGGGACGGCAGCCGGGTGCAGGCGGCCGCTCTCCACGAAATTTCCGGTCACCGGCAGATCAGCGGCGGCATGATCCCACTCGGCCTCTTCGGGCAGGCGTGCACCGGCCCAGCGGGCATAAGCATCGGCTTCGTAATAGCTGACATGGCTGACCGGCTCCTGGAGGTCCACCTCCCGCAGGCCGCCCAAGGTCTGCACCTGAAACCCGTCATGGTCACCCTGCCAGTAGAGGGGCATGGACCAGCATTGCTGCTCCCTTTCCATCCAGCCGTCAGACAGCCAGAACTCGGACCGCCGGTACCCTCCCTCCGCCATGAATTCCATGTACTCACCACAGGTCACCAGGCGCGTGGCCAGGTGAAAGGGCTGGAGCAGTTGCCGGTGGCTGGGGCGTTCATTGTCGAAGCAGAACCCTTCGCCCTGGTGCCCCACCAGGCACATGCCTCCGTCCCAGGGAAGCCAGTCCATGGCAGTGCGGCTGATTCCGGCTGAGGCCTGCTCTCGTGCGGCGTCATCCCGGTAGGCCGGGCGGGATGGGTTCTGGGCCAGGGCATGCTTGATGTCGGTGAGGAGAAGCTCCTGGTGCTGCTGTTCGTGTTGCAGCCCTACCTCCAGCACGCCGAGGGTGTGGGCATCCAGGCGGCCGGCGGAGAGGAGTTCCATGACCCGGTCATCGATCTGGTGGCGGTAGGCGAGTACCTCTTCCAGGGAAGGGCGGGTGAGGAGGCCGCGCCGTGGACGCGGGTGCTGCTCGCCCACGGCGTTGTAGTAGGAGTTGAACAGCATGCGGTAGCCGGGACGAAACGGGGTGTAACCGTTGATGGTGTCTTCGAGAATGAATGTCTCGAAGAACCAGGTGGTGTGCCCCAGGTGCCACTTGGTCGGGCTGGCATCGGGCATGGACTGCACCACGCAGTCTTCGGGTGACAGCGGTTGGGCCAGCGTTTCAGTGGCGCCACGGATACGTGCAAAGCGCTCGCCGGTGCCGGGGGAGAGTGAGCGGCTGCCCGCTGTCGCCATCATCTACTCCAGGATATCGATGCCGCGCCAGAAGGCGACATGGTTCTTGATCTCGGCCGCCGCGGCCTTGGGAGCCAGGTAGTACCAGGCGGCATCGGGGTTGACCTTGCCATCCACCTCGACATTGTAATAGCTAGCGGTCCCTTTCCAGGCGCAATTGGTCTGGGTGCCGCTCTCCCGGAAGTACTCGCGCTGGATGGCATCCTCAGGGAAGTAATGGTTCCCCTCCACCACCACCGTGTCGGAACTCTCGGCAATGACCGTGCCGTTCCACATGGCCTTCATGGTGTTCTCCTCCGGCTCATTCGACAGTAACGCTCTTGGCCAGGTTGCGCGGTTGGTCGATGTCACAGCCGCGGCGCAGAGCAATATGGTAGGCGAACAACTGCAGCGGGATCGACTGCAGGATGGGGCTGAGCAGCGGGTCCACGTGAGGGATGAGCACCAGATGATCCGCCGTGCCCTTCAGATCGCCGGCACGTTCGGCCGTGGTCAGCACGATGCTGCGGCCGCCCCGGGCTTTCACTTCTTCGACGTTCCCGCGCATCTTGTGGAACGTGACGTCGTCGGGGAGAAGTGCCACCACCGGCAGGTTCTGATCGATGAGCGCGATGGGGCCATGTTTCATCTCGCCGGCGGGGTAACCCTCGGCGTGTATGTAGGAGATCTCCTTGAGCTTGAGCGCTCCTTCAAGGGCGATGGGGTAGTTGATACCGCGGCCGATGTAGAGAAAGTCTTCCGCGTTGATGAATTCACCGGCCAGGTCGGCGAGAGTGCTGTCCAGTTCCAGAACCTTCTGCAGGTGGACAGGCAACTCGGTCAGAGCTTCGATATGTGCTCGCCGTGCCTCGATGGTCATGGTGCCCCGGGTCTGGGCCATGTAAAGGGCCAGAAGCTGCAGGGCGGCAAGCTGGCCCGTGAACGCCTTGGTGGAAGCCACGCCGATCTCGGGCCCGGCGTGCGTATAGATGGTGCCTTCTGCTTCGCGGGTCACCATGGATCCGGCGACATTGCAGATGGCCATGGTGCGCGAGCCCTTCTCACGAGCCTCCCGCAGGGCCGCAAGCGTATCGGCGGTTTCACCCGACTGGGAGATCACCACGGTCAGCATGTCCTTATTGACCAGCGGGTTGCGGTAGCGGAACTCCGAGCCGTAGTCGACTTCCACCGGGATGCCGGCCAGTTGCTCCAGCAGGAACTTGCCCACCAGGCAGGCATGCCAGGAGGTCCCGCATGCCACCAGATTCACCTTGCGGAATCCCCGCATCTCTGCGGCGGAGAAGTTGACTTCGTCCAGGAAGACTTCGCCTTGTTCGCGACTGAAGCGGCCCATGAGAGTGTCCCGCACGGTGTTGGGCTGCTCATGAATCTCCTTGAGCATGAAGTGCTTGTAGCCGCCTTTTTCGGCCTGGATGGGATCCCAGGTGATGGTGGTGATCCGGGGCTCACGGATATTGCCGGCAACGTCGGTGAGGGTGACCCCATCCCGTGTCAGCAAGGCGACCTCGCCATCGTCCAGAAAGACCACCTGGCGCGTATGGGTCAGAACCGCGGGAATATCCGACGCCAGAAAACGCTCGTTCTCCCCCAGGCCGATCACCAGGGGCGGACCCTGGCGGGCGCCCACCAGCTCTTCGCGGTGGTCGGCGCAGAGGACCACCAGGGCATAAGCGCCCTGGAGATGGGGAAGAGCGGC
>JAPUKF010000202.1 GCA_027295805.1 Acidobacteriota bacterium
TTTGTCGGCATCGTTTTCGTCTTTTACCTGGCGGGTCTCCAGGAAGAGGTCTTCTATATCGATGGCGCGTCCCACGCCGCCGCTGCCGGTGGCGGCATCATCCATCTCTTTCGTGGCCGCGGTATCGGGGAATGTAAGCCCCGTACTGGGGCCATTGGCTGAGAAGTAGAGCGATTCATGGCCACCTCGATAGAGGATTTTCAGGGCCGGAATCATGGTGATGGTGTTGCTGAGAGCCGGGAGAGAGCGCTTCAGATCCCAGGTGGTTGTATCCACCGGCAGCATTTCACCGACGGGAATGGCACTGTCCACAAGCTCTTTTTCGGTCGGAGGATTGGAGGGGTTGGGGTAGACATAGATTTGATAGCCCTCCACGGGCATGGTGGCGCCATCCCGGGAGACCTGGCTGGCGGCCTGCTCCCACACCAGCGTGATCGCGTCCATGCCGTTCCGTTGCACCAGGGGTACGGGGATGGGGGAAAGGCCACCCAGAACAGGAATATCGCCCAGCGGCGAATTGTGAACCATGCTGGCGCTGTCGACTCCGACCATGCCGAAGCATGCCGTTTGCCCGGTCACGGGCAGGCATGTCAGAGATATGGGATTCCCCAGCTCGCCACGGTCCACCACCTGGGATGCGGCGGCAAAGTAGCCGATATGTCCCGGTGTCTCGGCATCCCGCACCCCGTCCCAGACAAGGTTCCAGACGTGCCCGGGCCCGAGGCTAGCGGCCTTGGGGAAATTGCCCGTGTGGGCCCCCGCCGCCATGTAGAGGCGCTGCCTGGGCCGGTAGGAGGCGAAGCCATTGTTGGGAGCTGCAGGGCTGTTGACCTCTTCAGGGACATCTACGCAGTAGTAGCGATAGGAGAGTCCGCATGACTTGTCCTTGCCTCGCTGGCGTCCGCACTTGAAGACATCTTCCTCGATGCGCCCGACACTGCCTGCCATGATCTCGTGGATATCCTGGGCCTGGGCTATCGTGGCCGGCCAGCAGTGGGCAAAGAGAAGGATCGCGCAGGAGAAGAGCCACCCCGCCGGGAATCCCGCAAGCACGTGTTGTTGCTTCATGACATTGACTCCATGGGCCCTTCCCCTGGCCGCTAAAGCTCGAAATTTTAGCACAGCACCTGTCCCGGCTCCCGCAGGTGTTAAACTCCTCCGCCAGGATATGGTTTTGAACGCGCTGGATATTGCCATTGCCACCGGGTGCGTGCTTGCCGTTCTTCTCGGCGCGGCGCGAGGCTTGGTCCGCCTCCTTCTGGTCAGCGGATTTCTGGCTCTGGGCTGGTGGCTGGGGATGCGCTTCCAGATTCCGGTGGCTCGCACCCTGATTGGCGTTGATGACGGGCCGGGCGTGTTGGTGGGCTTCGTGCTCGTCTTTTTCGTGGTGGCTCTGGCCGGCGGGTTTCTGGGACGTCTGGTGGTCAAGCTTCTCCGGGCCGCGGAGTTGCGCTGGGTGGATCGCCTGGCCGGTGCCGGCGTGGGACTGCTGGTGGCCGTTCTTCTCGCGGCAGCGGCCCTGCTGCCTCTGGCCGCGGTTCTGCCGCCGGAAAACCCCTTGGTGGCCCGTTCCGCCCTGGCGCCGCACCTGCTCCGCCTGACCGGACTGCTCCTGCCCCTGGTCCCGGCGGAAGTTCAGGCTGCCTATGGGAGCCGGCAGGGAGAGCCCGCAGGCCTCTTTGGCGGCGGAGAAGGGCGGCCTCCGGGGTCCTGATCCCCGGTTCCGGCCCAGGCGTCACCAGGGGATCTCCCGGGAGGGCGCGGGGTTTGTGCAGCGGGGTCCTCGCCTGTCGTTGACGGACCGATCCGGCCTCCATTACAATTCGACCGCAGCCCCGTCTCGTTTTTATCCGTTCTGCGGTCGGTCCCATCTCGCAAGAAACCGCATGAAGGTTAGGATCTACGCCGAGGGGGGAGGCTTTTGAGGGGAGGTTTGATGATGTCATCGGGCAAGAGGGTCTCGCTCCTTGGACGAGTCGGTTTGCTGGCGGTTCTTGCCACCATGCTGCCGGCAGGCCTGCTCCGGGCTCAGGGGTTGGATCTGGTGGAAGTAGAACCTAATGACACGCTCGCCCAGGCGACTCTTCTCCCCCTGCCCAACCTCACTATCGGCGGCGTGCTGAGTCTCACAGACGACGTGGATTTCTTTCAGACGTTCCTGACCGAAGGAAACGTGATCCGTATCTTGGAGAGCGGGTTTACCACCGGCTTTGATGGACGTGTTCAGATCCTCAACGCTTCAGGCGTGGTGCTCGCCGAAGGTGCGCGCCCGCCCGGCTTCGGCTCGCTGCTGCTCAGTCACGTGATCACCGCCGCTACTCCGCCTGGCATCGGGTATCTCCGTTTCAGTAACGACTTCATCGACCTGAGCAAACCCAACACCTTCTTTAGCTGGAACGCGGCGGTCAGTCAGGGCAAGCCGGAAATCGAGCCCAACGACACCATCGCCCAGGCGCAACCAGCCAACCTGGTTTTCCCCATGCTCGGCGAATTCCCGGCGCAGATTGGTATCACGGATGACATCTACTCCTTCACCACGACCAGTGTCGACCAGACCATCGTCATCTCTCTCGACTATCCCCTTGCCGTCAATGTGGACCTGGCCATTGAATTGCTGGACAGCTCGGGAACGATCCTCGCCTCGGCCCAGCGGACAGTCATTTCGGGAACCGGCGCGCCAAAGAATCCCACGTTGGTCACTCTCCTGGCTCAACCGGATACCTATTTTCTGCGTGTGAGCAACCCGGGCCTCATACCGCCCGGGGATTTCACCGTCAGCTACACGCTCTCGTTTGTGCTGAAGGAAGGATTCTTCGAGACCGAGCCGAACCAGTCATT
>JAPUKF010000203.1 GCA_027295805.1 Acidobacteriota bacterium
CGATTCCCTACCACATGTGGAGACACAGGCCCGACCGACTGCGACCCGCCCTCGCCACCGAAGCCGACCAGTTCCAGGCCCCAGCTCCAGGCGTCCTGCGCTGCATCACGTGGCTGCACGCGCATCCCGCGTGCACCGAACTCATAGGTCAGGTTCAGGTTCGGATGAGTCGCCACCCAGACCGCGCTATGGGCATCGCCGGCATCACCGCCAGGCCCCACACGGCGCAACAGGTCGTACCGGGATGCACGCACCTGGCGCATGATCTTGCCCCAGGCGTTGGAGGACAACCCTTGCGCTGGTTGCGCCGGGTCGGTGCTGGCGCGGGGCGCTGCGATGGCACCGGAACTGCAATTCGGCGCCTCGACCGCTTGGCTGCGAGTCGCACTGAACGAGCCAAGGGCCACGATGGACGTGCAGAGAGCGAGCAGACAACTTCGGGTACTCATGTGCACGATTTCCCCAGAAAACTTCAGAACATCAGCGGTTCGCAGAGCAACGCGCGACATAGATGATGTTCGAACGGGAAGCAAGTGAACACGAACAACGTTCATCGACTATATACAGGAAACTCTGTTTGGCGTCAAGCTGATAGAGTTATTGGCCGTATGATAACTTGCCGAAATCTCCTGAAAATAGCTGGCTTCGCTTTCCTGCTTTCGTTTCTGGCGCTGGCTCCAACTCATCTACCTGCGCAGAGCGAGAGAGGTTCTTCCAGGCAGCCCAACATTATTCTCATCGTCGCGGACGACCTTGGCTACAACGACGTGGGCTACCATGGCTCCAGGGACATTCCCACCCCCCATATCGACGCCCTGGCAAAGAGCGGCGTGTACTTCACCAATGCTTATGCCTCGTCTCCCATGTGCCAGCCATCCCGGGCGGGCTTCATGACCGGGCGATATCAGAATCGTTTTGGTTATGAGTCGAATACTGATCTCCCGGAAGCGGGCCTCCCGTTGAGCGAGCTGACTCTGGCCGAGGCCCTCAAGAAGGAGGGGTATGCCACGGGCCTTGTGGGCAAATGGCATCTTGGCGAATCAGAAGATCATCGTCCTGAATCCAGAGGATTCGACGAATTTTACGGCTTCCTTTCCGGAGGACATTCTCATCTCAAGGGAGAGCTCTTGCGAGGGCGCGATGCCGTCGAGATAAAAAAGGGGGAATACTCGACAGATTTATTTTCGGCGGAAGCTGTCGATTTTCTGGAAAGGCATCAAGAGCATCCTTTTTTCCTTTTCCTCTCCTATAACGTTCCCCATAAACCGATAGAAGCGACGGGAAAATACCTTGATCGCTTTTCAGAGATACCCGACAGGAACCGGCGGACATACGCTGCCATGGTAAGCGCCATGGATGACGGTATTGGTGATGTATTAAAGAAATTGAAAGAAACTGGTAATGATAAGAACACGCTGGTTATCTTTCTCAGCGATCACGGTGGGGCGGGATCCCGGGGTTCCGATAATGCTCCTTTCAGGGGCGAAAAGTATTCGTTGGCCGAAGGGGGCATCCGTGTTCCATTCATCATGAAGTGGGCGGGGCAAATCAAGCCAGGATCGGTGTACCACAACCCCATTATTTCACTGGATATCTTCCCTACATGCCTCGCTCTCGCCCGGAAAGGCCGGCCCCTACCTCAATCTCTGAAACTGGATGGGATTGATCTGTTGCCTCGCCTTGAGGGGAACAATCCAGCTCCCCCTCATCCAGTCTTATTCTGGAGAGCAAGAAACAGGCACGCCATAAGAAAGGACAACTGGAAACTGATGACCGGGGCCAACGAGAGCCTCTCTTTGTATGATCTTTCCAACGACGTGGGTGAGGAAAACAATCTCGCTTCCGCGAACCCGGAAATTGTCCAGGAACTCAATGACCTCTTCATGAAGTGGGATAAAGGGCTGCCCTCGCCTGCTGAGAGGGAACCCAAAAAGCCGGGAAAGAGAAGAAGAAAGCGAAACAGGCCGGCCCCTGACGCTGCGTAGTCCGCGCACGTTTTCCCGCCGCCTGGTCAATCCTACCGGTTGATGGAACTTCCTCTGCTCTGCCGGGTGTCCGGATCGAGTGGAGGGCGAACGGTCTTGATTCCCTGGGCTGTCGCCAGCACCACCAGAAGCCCGACCAGGAGAGCCTGCGCCGGCAGCGGGACACCGCGCCTCACGGCTCCGTCCAGCAACTGCACCAGCAGCAGGATGATCAAGGCGTATGTCGGCAACAAGAAACGCGTGTAGATGGGATCGTTGTTTCCCACGGTCCACAGCACCATCAGGGCCAGCAGGAAGGCACCGATAAATTCAACAATCAGGAAAGTGGCGGACCGCCTGTGAAGGGCAAGCAGCCGGACCTTGAATGAGTCTGCGGCGATGTTTCCCTTCACCTGCTCCCGAGTCCGGCGGCGCTCCATCCAGACAAGGGCGATGACGGCGCCGGCTGCCAGCAACAGGCCCAGAACCTCGAGCAGCCCGGCCGAGAACGGCTTTTCCACCTCGAAGTGATAGGCAGTCCGGGTCGGTGAGAACAGGTCCATGATGAAGGTCTTGATGGTGAACCACAGGTTGTGGGGCAGGTCGGTCATCTCCTCCCAGCGCGCGTGCGCGGCCTGGAAGCGCTGGTCGCTGAACCGATCCATCCCGGTCAAGGTGCCGGTCTTCATGTAGGTCCGGATCACCCAGGCGGTCAGAGGAGCCAGGGCCGCCAGCGAAAACGCGGCGGTCCGCAGGATCCGGCGGCGCAGCGGCCCTTTCCTCAGGAGCAGGTGCAGGCCCACCACCGGCCCCAGCCAGAAGACGCCGATATAGCGGGTCAGGAAGTGCGCGGCGCAAAGGAGCGTCAGCAGCACCAGCCAGGCGGTGCCGTCGGTCTGCAGCGTACGGCGCAGGACCAGGAGAATGCACAGGGCCAGGGTGATGAACAGGGTCTCGGACACCAGGATCTTGCCGAAGGCGTAAGCCGCATGGGTGATCCCGTAAAG
>JAPUKF010000204.1 GCA_027295805.1 Acidobacteriota bacterium
CCACAGCCTCGTTGGCAGCCAGCATGAACTCTTCGATGATCTTGTGCGCGATATTGCGAGAGAGGGGCTTGATGCCGGTCATCTCCCCTCTGTCATCCAGCAGAATGACTGGCTCGGGGAGGTCGAAGTCGATGCTCCCCCGTTGTTCCCGGCGGCGGCGCAGGAGGCCGCATAGCTCCTCCATGAGCTCCATCTGCGCCACCAGGTCGCCCAGAGACGCGCCCACAGCCTCATCCCCTGCCAGACAATGGGCAACCTCCGTGTAGGTCAATCTTCTGTCCGAGCGAATCACACCTTTGACCACCGTGGCCGGGGCAACCCTTCCTCCCTTGTCGATCTCCATGATGCAGGTCTGGCAAAGGCGATCCACACCGGGGTTCAGACTGCAGATCCCGGTGGCCAGAGCGGCGGGCAGCATGTGGATGGCACGATCGGGAAAGTAGACACTGGTGCCCCGCTCCCGCGCTTCCAGGTCCAGGGGAGTTTCCTCCCGCACATAATGGCTGACATCGGCGATATGAACCCAGAGGGTGAAGCCGCCGTTGTCATGCCGGCGGATGGAGATGGCGTCATCAAAGTCGCGCGCAGTTTCCCCGTCGATGGTCACTGTGGTGAGGGCCCGGAAATCCTCACGACCAGCAATTTGTTCAGGGGCAACTCGGGACGGGATCTTTTCTGCGGCGGCCGTTACTTCGGGGGGGAATTCATCCCGCAGGCCGTACTTGCGGATGATGATCTTCAGATCCATACCGGGCTCATCCGTGTGTCCCATGACCTCGACCACCTTGCCGTCAGGAATATCCTCGCCGGAGGGATAGCGGAACAGTTCCACTCCCACGACCATCCCTTCCCGTGCGTCCCCCTTGGCCCCTTCGGGGAGACTGACCTCCTCGTAGGGGGAGTTGCCGTAAGGGCGCACCACCAGATCTTTCCCCCGGCGTTCCAGGAGACCGGTGATCCTGTGCCGGGCCCGCTCCAGGACCCGCGTGATCCGTCCCTCTGCTCGGCCACCTCCCTTCTCCTGGGTGACCTGGATCTGAACCCGATCCCGGTGGAGAGCGCCGTGCATGTGACGCCGGCGGACATAGATATCCGGCCCGGAACCGTCCTGGGGCACGACGAAGCCATAGCCATCCCGATGGGAATGAAGATGCCCCTCGACCAGGCGCTTCTCCCGAGCCAGGCGGTAACGGCTTCCCTTCAGGCGCTGGATCGCGCCTTCCTCGACCAGCTGGCGCAGAAGCAGGCGGAAGCTCTCGCGGTGGCTGCTGGCCACCCTCAACTGGCGATTGAGTTCTCTCCCGGAGGAGGGCTGGTAATCTTCGCTACCCAGGTGAGCCAGCAGCCGGTCACGGTCTATGGGTGGCGGCTTGGGACGTGACACGGCACCTTCTCCACGATGGGATGTCACCCTACCATACCGCTGTCCGGCGGATATAAACCAGCAGGCCTCGGGAACCGAAGACCCGCGACGGGTAGGTTCGCCAAAGCCTGTAGTCGGCCATGAACCGCGGATCCTGGAGGAGACCGCGCCGGCCGAAGATCTCGAGGAAGACCACGACGTCAGGTTTTTCCGCGGCAATCAAATCGGCTGGGATGGCGCTGTTGCCGGCAATCTGTGCCGGAGGCAGCGGGTAATAGGATCTCGCCACCGGCGAGATCAGGCCCACCGTGTCCAGAATGGGCCCGGGGTAGGCGAATCCCAGGCCACCGATCTCCGGTGCCGCGACCCGGGCGCGGCCGCCGGTAAGGCGGGCCAGGTCTGCTCCGACACGTAAATAGTCGGACTCACGAATTTTTTCCCACTCGCTGAGCAAACGAACGGCTCCCTGTCCCGGCAGAGGAAGCCACTGGTAGCGCTGCAGCTGGGGCAGGAGGAGGAGAGCGAGGGTCAAGCCCACACCCACGGCAACCCGACCCGCTGGGGCCAGGAACAACACCAGGAGATGGCGGGACATGCTGGTGCCCACGGTCAGCGCGCCCAGGGCCAGGAGGGCGATATACGCGGTTTCAAGGGGGACGTAGTACCAGCCCATCATGAACGGATTGGCCGCCGCGAAGATCAGGAAGAAGAGGACGGAGTACCCGGCCAGAAAATCAGCGGCGGCGCCCAGGTGCCGCCGCCCGAGCCGCCAGCCGCTCACCATGAGGGCCACCGGCAGAATGGAAGAGGCCAGGAGGGTGGCATACTCCCGTGCCGCACCGGACAGAAAAGGGAGCAGTCTTCCCAGGGGAAGACGGGGCCAGGCCATCCCCGCCAGGTGCCGACAGAGGTAGCGCAGGGCGTGGTCCGCCGGGAGCATGTAGATCCCCGACGCCTTGGCGCGCACGGAGGCGGGAATCGGATCGCCATAGGCAGCCCAGGCCAGCGTTCCCAGCGCGAGAAGGATCCCTGCCGCGCCCATGAGGCCGCGCCAGGGCAGGCGGCGGCCATGCAGCCATGCCACCAGGAGGACCACCACCAGGACAAGCCCGCCGTCGGGTCGCACGGCGACCGAGGCTGCCGCCAGGAGGGCGGCCGCCGTGTAGCGGGAACGGGAAAGAAGCCACGCGCAGGACAGCAGGCAGCCGGTGAACAACGGTGCCTCCATGCCACCGCTGGAGAAGTCGACGCTCTTGGCATCCACAGCATAGAGGAGTCCTGCGGCGAAGCCTGCCAGAAGCCCCCTGGTCCCCCCTCCCGCCAGCCGTGCCACCCCGAGGAAAAGAACCATGGTCAGGAGCCCGTCCATGAGGGCGTTGAAGATCAGCGATGCCGTGGGCAGGTTATGGACCCCGGCCAGTGCTACCGCCGGGACAAGAAGGAGAGCGTACACCGGTGAGGAAGTGCCAAGGACTTGTTCGCCTGCGTTGTAAACCAGGCCGTTGCCGGCCGCCAGATTGGCGGCGTACCGATAAGTGATGAAGGCATCGTCGACCGTGTTGGCCGTCTGCCGGAGACGCAGCGAAGTAGCTGCCAGAGCCAGGAGCAGCATGAGGACCATGGGCAGGACCTGACGGCCCCGGTCTTGCTGTCTTGACACGCCGGAGGGCAAATCCTATTCTCGCAGTTCGCCGGCACCTGCCGAAGTGGCGGAATTGGTAGACGCGCTAGGTTCAGGACCTAGTTGGGG
>JAPUKF010000205.1 GCA_027295805.1 Acidobacteriota bacterium
CCAGGATCGACTTCAGGCACGACTCCACGAACCTCGCCTCATTGCGGATGGGAACGATCACCGTGAGCCGTGGACTGGAGGGCACTGTGGACTCAGGCTGCCCCACGGGTCTCCCCGGCGCAGGTGAGACGCAGGGCCTCCTCCAGCGCATGACGCGGCCGGTAGGCCAGCTCGGACCTTGCCCGGGAGTCATCCACCCTGAGCGACGACAGGTTGCGACGCAGGCGATAGGCGATATGAGAGGAGCGCCGGGCCAGGCCCAGCCCCCGGTCCAGCAGGGCGGCCGGAAGGATCAGGGCAACCATGGGCATGAACAGCGGCCTGGGTGTCCCCACCTGCACTTTTCTCAGCATCTTGAGGTACTGCCTCTGCGTCTGGGAGGCGTCATCCACCAGGTTGAACACGCCCTTGCTGCGGCGCTGGGCAGCGGCCAGAACAGCGGCCGCCAGGTTGCCGGCGTAGATCAAGGGCATGCTGGTGCCACCTCGCCCTGCCACCAGCGCCATGCCCCCAGGGATAGGACGGCCGAGGCGACCCAGGGGAAGGGGCACGCCCTCGCCGTAGACCACCGGCGGCCGCAGGAGAGAAAGGGCCGGCCCCCCCTCCTCGCTCTCCGCCAGGAGAAGGCGGTCGCCGTCCAGCTTGGAGGCGGTATAGCCGCCGCGCCACTGGGGGTGGGTCTCGACGGGCGTGTCTTCGCGGATGTGGGGCGCTGTGGCGAGGCCATAGACGCCCATGGAGCTCAGGTGAACGAAGGCGCTCACTCCGGCCCGGCGGGAGTCCCGGTAAAGACTGCGGGGGCCGAATACATTTCCGTCCCAGAAACCGGCCTTGCGGGAAGTGCTGAGCACGCCGGCACAGTTCAGCACCGCCTCCGTTCCCTGGGGGACCACGCCCTGTTGATCCAGGGGTCCCTGGAGCACCACCGCCCGATCCTTGATGTCCGGCCGGAGGCGTGAGGCATCCCTGACCAGGACGGTCACCTGATGACCCTCATCGAGGGCGGCCTTCGCCACGTGGCGGCCCACCAGGCCGGTGGCTCCGGTAATCAGCAGTCTCATGTCACCCCCGCCTCCTGCCTGGCCGGCTCAGCCAGGAGTTCCTCCGCCTGGGAACGAATCGCCGTCATCATCTCAACCACTGCCAGCCCATCTTCCCCGGTGGCCGGCAGGGGACCCTCGCCGCGCAACGCGGCATAGAACGCATGCAGAGTGTTGCGGATGTCGGGATATGACCGGATGCGGCCCCGGGCATAATCCACAACATTGCCCACTGCGGCGCGAAACAGCTGCCAGCCGGGATCCACCACGTGCACGCTCTTGGCCACCATGGAGGGCAGATTGCTGTCCCGAGTGACGATCACCGTCACAAGGTTGGTGTCCACGGTCACCGTGGCCCGGGTACCCCGTAGGGTCACGGTATTGCGCTCGGGAGCCGTGGCCAGGGTGAGCAGAATACGCGCCTGGGCCACGCTCCCGTGCATGTCCACCAGCAGCTCATCGAAGGCGCTATCCGGGATGCGGCCCCGGGATGCGGCGCGCACGGCGAGGCCCTCACAGTCACCGGCGAACGCTCTGGCATAGTAGAGGCAGTGAGGCATCAGGTTGTCATACGTCCCCCATGGATAGGTGTATGACCAGGGCACTGGTTTACCCTCCACCGGGCGAGCACGAGTAAAACCCTGCACGATGTCCACCGCCACCAGGTCACCGAGAGCGCCTTGTTCCAGGAGCGAACGCGCCTTCATGATGGAAGGATGGAGCAACCGGCTGTGATCCACCGCCAGGGAGACACCTGCTTCGTCGGCAGCCGCCACAAGACGCTTGGCGTCGTCCGGGGTGGAGGCCATGGGTTTTTCTACCAGGACGTGGCAGGCATGACGGAATGCGGTCAGCGCCAGCGGTACCGCCACGGTGGGCGGGGTGAGTACATGCACCACATCGGGACGCACACGCTTGAGCAACGCTTCGAAATCATTATCCTTCTCGTCAATCCCAAAGCGTTCCGCCGTGGAAATGAGCCGGCCAGTATCGATATCACAGACGCCGGCCACGTGGACCTGACCCATCTCTTTCAGATAGCGCAGGTGGGTCTTGGCGATATCACCGCATCCCACCACCACTGACTTGAACTGCCCCGTACTCATCTCCGAACCTCTCGCTGGCAGAATACCGTATTCCCGGATCTCGCCATGCCCATCATCGCAGCAGCTTTCGATAGAGCGAAGCGTAGGATGCCACCATCGCCTGCGAAGAAAATAGAGCCTGAGCCCGTTCCCTGCCCCTGCGGCCAGCCGCGACACGCAGCCCCTCATCCTTCAAGTATTTCTTGATCGCCCGTTGAAATGCATCCTCATCGTGAACGGGCACCACCTGACCACATGGCTGAGCTTCATTTCGGCCCATGAGATCGTAAATGCCGGCGACCTCCGTCGCCACCACCGGCACCCCGGTGGCCAGCGATTCTAGCGCAGCATTGGGCATTCCTTCCCGGCGAGACGGCAGGACAAACAACTGGTAGCTTCTCAGGACCTCGGCCGGGTTCCGGACCACGCCCACCAGATGAATTCGATTCGCAACGCCGGCGCGCTCACTTTCCGCCTGTAGTTTATCCCGCTCACTTCCCCACCCGGCGATGATCGCGTGGACATCCATCCCTTCCGCCTTGCAGGCAGCGACCGCCCGTATGATCCAGTCCTGCCTCTTGTCGGGGATATGCCTTCCGATGGTCCCGAGGATCAGGGCGTGGTCGGGAATGCCCAGGCGCCGGCGATATGCCGGGTTCTCCGGCGCCGGCCTGAAGCGGGATGTATCCACACCATTGGGAATCAGATGGATGGGGACGTGCCGCAAACCGACATCGTTCCTGAGATAGTTGCGAACACCTTCTGAGTTCACCACCATGGCACTGGACAGACGAGACATGACCCGGTCCACCATTTTTTCCCTGAGTAGTTTCCTGGATGTTCGTTCGGCGCAGAGCAGGGGTAGATTGCCGCACAGGGTGGCGGCCATTCGTCCATAGAAATTCGCTGAACTCATCCACGCATGGAGCAGGCCGACTCCTGTTGCCCGCAACTCCCGTCTCAGGCCCCAGACCAGGCGCCCCGGCCAGCGTCCATGGCCGGGAAGGACCCTGGTTCTGACGCCCTGAACCGGTGGTGGAGCCAGATCAGACGGGGGGTTTTTGTAGGACCAGATTTCGGCCTCGAATCCCTGCTCCGCCAGGCCTCCTGCCAGCATGCGGA
>JAPUKF010000206.1 GCA_027295805.1 Acidobacteriota bacterium
CGACCACGCTCTGCAACGAGTTCGCCTTCAACCCCAAGTTCCTTTCCTTCGAAGAGGACATCGCCCGGGAAGACGCCGCTGACGAGGAGATCGAGAACGAAGAGCTGGTGCCCAGGGCACCCGTGATCACCATGATGGGGCACGTGGACCATGGCAAAACCTCCCTTCTGGACGCCATCCGTACGACCCGGGTGGCTGAAAAGGAGCATGGCGGCATCACCCAGCATATCGGCGCATATCACGTGGATGTGAACGGCAGGCAGGTGGTCTTTCTGGACACACCGGGACACGAAGCGTTCACCCGCATGCGCGCTCGCGGCGCCCAGGTCACCGATATCGTCGTCCTAGTGGTGGCCGCCGATGACGGTGTCATGCCCCAGACCATCGAGGCCATCCATCACGCCCGCGAGGCCAAGGTCCCCATTGTGATCGCCATGAACAAGATGGACCGGGCCGAGGCCAACCCCGACAGGTTGAAACAGGCTCTGTCGGAGCAGAATATTCTGGTGGAGGACTGGGGAGGAGAGGTGGTCTGCGTGCCGGTCTCGGCCAAGGCGCGGACCGGTTTGAACGAACTTCTGGAGATGATCCTTCTCACCAGTGATCTGCATGAATACAAGGCCAACCCCAAACGGATGGCACGCGGCACAGTGCTGGAAGCCCGTCTTGACCGGGCCCGTGGCCCCGTGGCCACGGTCCTGGTGAGCAACGGCACTCTGCGGATCGGCGACTCCTTCATCGTCGGCAATGTTTACGGCAAGGTGCGCGCCATGGTGGATGACCAGGGGGCGCGGATCACCGAATCCGGACCGTCCACCGCCGTGGAAGTCCTGGGGTTGGAGGGCGTCCCTGAGGCCGGCGACACCCTGCAGGCGCTCTCTGATGAGCGCCGGGCGCGACAGATCGGAGATTATCGTCGCCAGATTGCCGACCGGGAGAAACTGGCCAAGTCGTCGCGCATGAGCCTGGACCACCTCTTCGAGCAGATCAAACAGGGCGACATCAAGGAGCTGCGAGTCATTCTCAAGTCCGATGTTCAGGGCTCCAACGAAGTGCTTACCAAAACACTGACAGAACTCAGCACCGAGAAGGTGAAGGTCAAGGTCATTCACACGGCCACCGGCGCCGTGAACGATTCGGATGTCCTGCTGGCCTCCGCCTCCAACGCCGTCATTGTGGGCTTCAATGTTCGCCCGGAGCGGACTGCATCCCTCCTGGCCAAAAAAGAACAGGTGGACATCCGCCTCTATACCGTCATCTACAACGTGACCCAGGAGATCAAGGACGCCATGCTGGGCCTGCTGGAGCCCACCTTCAACGAAGAGTTCCTGGGGCGTGCCGAAGTGCGGACAACTTTCAAGGTGCCCAAGGCAGGCGTCATTGCAGGCTGTTCGGTCCAGGAAGGCCACATCCTGCGCAACGGCGAGGTGCGTCTGCTGCGCGATAACGTAGTCATTCACGAAGGCAAAATCTCCTCCCTGCGCCGCTTCAAGGATGACGTAGGAGAAGTCAAGCAGGGCTTTGAGTGCGGTATCGGCATTGAGCGGTACAACGACCTCAAGAATGGGGACATCATCGAGGCGTTCCGCATGGAGAAGGTGCAACCCACCGAACTTTGATGGGGCACGTTCTGCGCTGCCGCCACCGCTGTGAGAGCAATCGTGGTCGTCGGTGTCATCCGAGTTGAACTTCTTATCCACGGCTCTTCCTCTCTCAAGGAGAAGCGCGCCGTGCTGCGGAAGATCAAGGACCGCACACGGGCCCGGCACAACATCTCGGTGGCCGAGGTCGAATTCCAGGACTTGAGACAGCGGGCCGTGCTGGGGTTTGCAGCCGTATCCCACAACGAGAGCGATTTGCAACGACTGTTCAACACCCTGCGCAACGAAGTGGAAGGGATCCTGCCGGGCGGTATTCTCGACTGGCAGGAAGAGGTGCTGGCGTGAGCGGCGCCCGCCGGGATCGGGTGGCCGCGAACCTGCATCATAGCCTGACGGCGCTTCTCCAGTCGGGGATGAACGACCCGCGCCTCGGATTCATCACCGTCACCGGCGTTGAGCTGAGCAAGGATCTGGGTCATGCCGAGGTTTTTGTCTCCATCCTGGGTGACGACGAGGCTCGCACCCGCAGCATGGAGGGCCTCGCCAGCGCCGCCGGCTACCTGCGCCGTGAGCTGGCTCATTCCCTCAACCTGCGCCGGACACCTGACCTGAGGTTCCATCTGGACCTGAGCGGCGACCAGGGCCAGCGCATCAATCGGCTTCTCCAGGATGCGGGCCTGGGATCGGGCCGCGGTGAAACGGGAGCAACCTCTTCAGAGCCCTGCGACCCGGATCCGGACTGCCAGGGCGAGTCATGAACCGGGGTGCCGCCGGCTCCCCCGCCGTCGGGCTCCTGATCGTGGACAAGGCCGAAGGGCCGACCTCTCATGACGTGGTCAGCGCCGCCCGGCGGGCGCTGGGGATGCGGCGTATCGGGCACACCGGCACCCTGGACCCCATGGCCACCGGCGTCCTGGTTCTCCTGCTGGGTGGTGCCACGCGCCTGGCACCCCAGATGACCGGCCATACCAAGGTCTACGCGGGCGAAGGACGCCTGGGTTGGGCGACGGACACTTATGACCGCACGGGCCAGCCCCTGGGGCCCGAGGCCGAGAATGTCGTCCTGGACCCCCAGCGACTGGACGAGGCCGCCGCGGACCTGACCGGCAAGATCCTGCAGGTCCCGCCACCTTATTCGGCCCGCAAGGTGGACGGTGTCCCCCTCTATCGCCATGCCCGCCGGGGCCGCAAGGTCGAGGGCCGGACCGTCAAGATCCATGTCGCCCGATTCGATGTGCGTGCCACGGCTCACGACCGCTTCCACTTCACGGCCGAGGTCTCAGCTGGGACGTACATCCGCTCCCTGATTCACGATTTAGGGCAGAAACTGGGATACGGAGCCCATCTGACAGCGTTGCGCCGTCTCAAGTCGGGACCGTTCATCCTTGAAGATGCCCTGGCCCATGGGGATCTGGCCGGCCTGGGAAGCCAGGGCCTGAAACCTCCATATTTCATTCCTTTTCACCGCGTTCCTCTGACTTTACCTGTGATCAGGGTCAGCCTCGCCGATCAGGAGAACCTGCGCCATGGCCGGCCGGCCCAGCCAGATCCCGGACCGGACCCCGGAGCGGGTCTCATGCAGGCCCGGGATCACGACGACCGGCTTATCGCCCTGGTCGGCCCCGACCCGGAGAACCCCGACCGCATCCTGCCCCGGCGGGTCTTCGCCCCACCCCCGGATTTTTGACACCCCCGGTCCCGGATGCTAGCGTGGCCCCTATTCCAAGAGATAAAAAGAAGAGAAAAGGTAGGCGTTCCCACCGGCTGGAACGTCCCGCAGAGTAAGGAGAACAGAGAGTGCCTCTCGCACTGGATACAAAAAGGGACGTCATCGAGGCGTACCGCGTGAACGCAAAGGATACCGGCTCCCCGGAGGTGCAGGTCGCAGTCCTGTCGACCCGTATCAATGAATTGCAGAGTCATTTCCGCGCTCACAAGCACGACCACCACTCCCGTCAGGGACTCCTCAAAATGGTGGGCCGTCGTCGTCGATTCCTGAAGTACATCAAGAAAAGGGATCTCGACGGCTATCAGAAACTGATCGCCCGCCTGGGACTGCGCAAGTAACCGGGGGGGATTCCGTCGGGAGGCCTGCGGCCACCCGGACACTTCGCCCAGTCGAGAAGCCCACGCGCTTGAGGGCGTGGTGTGTCATCACAATTTCTTCCTGGCTCGCGAAGCCCGCCAGACCGCACAATCTCCCCCTGGGAATCCTTCCCACAAGTCGTCACTCGGACGACGGAGGATCTCGTGATCATCAAGAAGACTGTTGAAATCGGCGGCAAGACCCTGACCTTTGAGATGGGCCGCATCGCCAAGCAGGCCGCTGGCTCCTGCACGATTCGCCTGGGCGACACCGTGGTGCTGGCCACCGCCTGCGCCTCAGACACGCCCCGCGAGGGAATCGACTTCCTGCCCCTGACAGTGGATTACAGGGAATGGACCTATGCGGCCGGCAAGATCCCCGGCGGCTTTTTCAAGCGGGAAGGACGCCCCAACCAGAAAGAAACTCTCACCTGCCGTCTCATCGATCGGCCCATCCGCCCTCTCTTTCCCGAAGGTTGGGGTTGCGAGACACAGACCATCGGCATGGTGCTGTCTTCGGACCAGGAGAACGACAGCGACGTCCTCGCGGTGTGCGGCATCGGTGCCGCCCTCTACTGCAGCAACATACCCTTCCACACGCCTCTGGCGGCTGTACGCATCGGGCGCGTGAACGATCAGTTTGTCATCAACCCGACCTTCTCACAGCTGGAGGAGTCGGTCCTGGATCTCACGGTTGCCGGCACGCCTGAGGCCATCGTCATGGTGGAAGCGGGCGCCAAGGAAGTCTCCGAGGAGATCGTCCTGGAGGCCATGACCCTGGCCCATGAGAATATTCGCACCATTTGCGCTGTCATCCAGGAGATGCACGACGAGGTCAAGCCCAAGAAGCGCACGGTGGAAACCAAGAGCATCCCCGAGGATGTCATGGCCGAAGTTCGCCAGAAGGTGCACGGCCCCCTGGGAGATGCCATGCGGGTCAGCGACAAGATCGAGGCGTACGCCCAGGTGGATAAGGTCAAAGCCGGCCTCATGGATTCGCTGCCTGAAGACGACAGCGAGCGTCGCTTCATGGCCTCCAAAGCCTTCAAGAAGCTCCAGTGCGAGATAATGGCCGATGCGGTCATGAACGACAACAAGCGCCTGGACGGGCGGGCACTGGACCAGGTGCGGGCCATCTCCTGTGAAGTGGGTTACCTGCCGCGCACCCATGGCTCGTCCCTGTTCACTCGCGGTGAGACCCAGGCCCTGGTGACAGCCACCCTGGGTACCGCCTCCGATGCCCAGCGCCTGGACTACATCCAGGGTGCCGGTGAGAAGCGGTTCATGCTGCACTACAACTTCCCGCCCTTTTCCGTGGGCGAAGCGCGTTTCATGCGCGGCCCGGGACGGCGTGAGATCGGCCACGGTGCCCTCGCCGAGCGCGCCATAATACCGGTCCTTCCCAGCGCCGATGAGTCCCCCTACACCGTCAGAATCGTGTCCGAGATTCTGGAATCCAATGGGTCCTCATCCATGGCTACGGTCTGTGGCGCAAGCCTTGCTCTCATGGACGCCGGTATCCCCATCAAGAAACCGGTGGCGGGCATCGCCATGGGCCTCATCGAAGCCCATGGCAAGATGGCCATTCTTTCCGATATCGCCGGGGCCGAGGATCACTACGGGGACATGGACTTCAAGGTCACCGGAACCCGCGACGGCATCACCGCTCTGCAGATGGACATCAAGATCACCGGCATCACCACCGAGACCCTGAGCGAGGCCATGCAACAGGCCAAGCGGGGCCGGCTTCACATCCTGGACAAGATGGCCGAAGCTCTGGAAAAACCGCGGGCGGATATCTCCCAGTATGCGCCACGCATCATTTCCGTCCAGGTTCCCAAGGATAAAATCCGCGACGTCATCGGCACCGGCGGCAAGGTGATCCGCTCCATCGTGGAGCGCACCGGATGCAAGATCGAGGTCAACGACGACGGCCGGGTGGATATCGCCTCCGTCGACGCCGAGAGCGCTGCCAAGGCCAAGGAAATCATCCTGGAGCTCACGGCAGAGGCCGAGATCGATAAATCGTACCTGGGCAAGGTCGTCCGCATCACCAACTTCGGCGCCTTCGTGGAGATCATGCCCAGCGTGGATGGCCTCTTGCACATCTCCGAAATTGCCCACCACCGGGTCAATGAAGTGACCGATATCCTGAAAGAGGGCGAGGAGGTGATGGTCAAGGTGCTGTCCATCGACGCCCAGGGTAAGATCCGGCTGTCCCGCAAGGCTCTGCTGGACCCGCCGGCCAAGGGTGAGGGCGACTCCCATGGAGACCGCGATCGAAACCGACGCCCCTCCCGTGGCGGCGATCGCCACGGCCAGGGACGGGGCCAAGGTGGCGGGTCTGGCAGAAGTACCTGATAACACGTGACTTCTGGACGCTTCAGTCGGATCCTGGAAGTCATGGCTCAGGCCCCTCGACAGAGGAACCAAGGGGCACCACATTCACAGGGGTGCATGAGCGACGCTTGGGATATGCCCGGGCGTCGCACACCTCTGGAGCCGGTATGCCCAAGAGCCTTACCCAGTTTCTGCAGATCTCCGGACAGGTCTCCATCCGCCAGGTTCGGGAAGCCCGGCGCGCGCAGAGATTTTTCGGCGGCTCTCTTCTCTATAACCTCGCTCGCCTCAAAATTCTGTCGGAACTGAAGGCTCAGGACCTCCTCTCGGAGTGGATGGAGCTACCGTATGCCCCCCTGGTGGATCTCATCGCAATTCCCCCGGAGGTCCTCCAATTCATAGACCCCAAGGTTGCCGCACACCGCCGCGTACTGCCGTTCCAGCCGGATCCGGAGCGATTGTTCATGGCCACGGCCCGGATGGGCAATGACGCGTTCTACCGGGATCTGGAAGGTCGTATCGGACTGTCGGTAACTCCCCATGCCATCATGGAGGAGCACCTGGCGCCGCTGCTGGAGAAGCATTACGGCATCCCGACGCCCATTCGAGAGACAATTCGCGTGGCCAGGGTGAACAGTCCCATGGAACAAGTCCCTCGCGACACCGGCGGCGACCAGGTCCAGAGTGAAACGGCTGATGTCACTTCCCCAGATGTCACTTCCCCGGCTGTCGCTTCCACGAATGTCGCCTCCACCGATACCGCTTCCACCGAGATGGGTCTGGACGGGCTGCCTCTCGACAGCGATGCCAACCCGGACCTGATCCTGCCCACCGAGTCCCACAACCCCTCAGCACTTCTGGGTAGGGTCGAAACCATCGCCGACAGCGTGCCGCCTGTCCCCATCCGGGAGAACACCGGCGCGGCGCTGGATGAAGGCGAAGTCACGGCGCCCTGGGGAGGCATGGAATCGCCCCTGGAGCGACTGGCTTGTGCCAGAAATCGCGCTGACATCGGCGAAGCGGCCGTGGATCACGCTCTCTCCCTGGGAATCCCCCGCATCGCTCTTCTGGGGCGGCGCCGGGAAAGCCTGGTGGGCTGGCATGCTGGCGGGAACGGTGTCATGGCAAATCGTTTCGCGAACCTCACCATCCCGTTCTACACCCCGTCGATCTTTGCCGGGTTCAAAATCACCGGTAATCCCTACACCGGAGTCATCCCTGACCAGCCGGCCAACCTGGAGCTTCTCGGCGCGCTGGGGAAAGGTGCTGCCCCCAGGGTCGTGGCAGCCGTGCCGGTGCGCCTGGGAGATCGAACCGTGGCGGCGATCTATGCCGATGGAGGACCAGCAGCCACCACGGTGGTTGCCCAGGAGCCGCTGGTTCAACTGGCAGGAAAGATCGCCGCGGCTCTGGAGATCCTGATCCTGCGGGGCAAGATCCTGGCATAGGGCGCCGGCGGCGCAGGCCCCCGCACACCAGGGGCAACCCCCGCCAGGCTACAGAACAGACCTGATGAGGGGGTAGAGAAGGACTGTGGCCATGGCCGTCGCCGGCACCGTGATCACCCAGGATGCCATGATCTGGCGCACCATACGCATATTGATGGCGCCCAGGCCGCGCGCGAACCCGACACCCATGACCGACCCCACCAGGACATGGGTGGTGGAGAGGGGCAGACCCAGCTTGGAACCCAGCAGGATCGTCGTGGCAGTGGCAAATTCGGCGGTAAAGCCGCGAGAAGGCGTCAGTTCGGTGATCTTGCGCCCGATGGTTTCGATCACCTTGTAGCCGTAAGTGAACAGCCCCAGCACGATCCCCACGCCGCCCAGCACCAGGACCCAGACAGGCACCGGCACATTCATGATGACGGTTCCCGATTCATGCACCGCCAGGACCGCGGCCAGGGGGCCGACGGCGTTGGCCACGTCGTTGCTGCCGTGGGCGAAAGCCACATAGCAGGCCGTCAAGATCTGCAAGGGCCGGAAGACGGCCTCCACCATTTTCAAACGCCCCCGCCGGGAACGAGCCCTGTCAGGCTGGATGCGGGCGATGGGACGCAAAGAAAGGAGAGCGCCCAGCACGCCAGCCGCCAACGCCAGCAGGATGGCCTGACTGGGAGGGAAGGCCACAACCTTCAGTCCCTTATAGATCAGAGACAACACCAGCATGAACAGCACCAGAAAAACGAAAACGGGTGCGCGTTGTTTGATGGCCCTGGCCGGGTGCTCGTTTTCAAGAATTTTCCGGGTGATGTAGCGAAAGAGAAGGAAAGCCATTGCCCCACCCACCAGAGGTGAGATGATCCACGATGCCACGATGGCCCCAACTTTGGTCCAGACCACTGCGTCGCCACCGCCAACGAGAACGCCGAACCCGACCACCCCGCCCACGATGGAATGGGTGGTGGAAACCGGCATGCCCAGGAGAGTCGACAGGTTCAGCCACAGAGCCGCGGCCACCAGGGCCGCGAGCATACCGAACATGAGGGCCGACGGATCATCCTGAAAAACCATGGGGTCGACCATCCCTTTCCGGATGGTATTGGTGACGTTGCCGCCGACGAAGACCGCTCCCGCCAGCTCGAAGACCGCCGCTATCATGAGGGCCTGGCGCAGGGTGACGGCCTTGGAGCCCACCGACGTGCCCATGGCATTGGCCACGTCGTTGGCGCCGACGTTCCAAGCCATGTAGGCCCCCGCCAGCGCGGCAAGAACCAGTATGAGGCTGAGACCGTTCAAGGGATTACTTGGCGAGCATGTAGCGGAGGCGATTGGCCAGGCGCTCGGAGATATTGGCCAGGTCTCCGATGCGGTCGAATATCTTCAACCACATCATCAGAGCCACCGGCTCCATGGTGCCCTCCATGGCGAACATACGGCGCACCAGGGTGCGCTGGAGCAGATCCGACTCGTACTCGGTGCGTTGCAGGGTGCTGATTTCTCGTAGCATTTCCTCAGCGCCCGGCCCGCCGAATACCGAGGAGGAGAGATCATCCAGGCGATCCACCAGTCCGCCGGTGCTTCTGGCCACATCCACGCATTTGGTGAGAAACGCCTGAAAATCCGGGTGCAACTCCCGGGG
Organism: Acidobacteriota bacterium; assembly: GCA_027295805.1. Taxonomy (GTDB): domain Bacteria; phylum Acidobacteriota; class Polarisedimenticolia; order SMYD01; family SMYD01; genus SMYD01. The sequence goes on from JAPUKF010000206.1 coordinate 9,108, forward strand.
TAACTCCATGGCGCGCATGGTCACCAGGATCGCGATATCTTCGGCGCAATCGGCAATGGCATCCTGTACCGACAGAATTTCCAGCAGGTCACGGCGGTCCACCGCCATGAACAGGCTGCGAGGGAGATGGTCACGCAGATCGTTCTTGATCTGATCGGCCTCGAACTCCAGCTGGGATATCTCCTCCTGAAGCTTCGCGGTGCGCTCCCGGTCGCCTGCCAGGACCGCCGCCATGAGGTCGGGGACCAGATCAGTACATTTGCAGACACAGCCCATGTGCTCGCGCAGCGGGCCGAACGGCGAGCGGCCGAACAGTTCAGCAATAGAACGCACAGTACTCCTCCCCTGTCACCGGCAGGTATTCCGGCGGTCATCGATCTCGCTCCGTGGCGGACACGAGGTACCGCACCGAGCCTGGAACCGGTGGTAGTCTAGGACGTCGCCCTCCCGAGGGCAACGTGTCTTGTGATGAATTTTCCACGAACCACGGTGATGGCCGCACTCGTCTGCGGGTTGCTCGTCAGTGCCGGTGTGACGTCCTGCGGCCGGCCCGGGCAAGGCCGCACGGGCACCACTCCTGTCCTGGTCATCGGCATCGACGGCCTGGAATGGGACATCCTGCTGCCGCTCATGGCGCAGGGTGAATTGCCCCACCTGACAGGCCTCATGGCGAGAGGTGTGGCCGGGCGCCTGGAAACACTGGAGCCGACCCTGTCACCGGTGATCTGGACCACCATGGCCACCGGCAAGCCGCCCGCCGCCCATGGCATCACCGATTTCACCTGGAACGACCCCGCCACCGGCGAGAAGCGCCTCTTCACCAGCCGCCAGCGGCGGGTGCCCGCCATCTGGACCATCGCTTCGGCGGCCGGACGCGCGGTGGATGTCGCCGGCTGGTGGAACACCTGGCCGGCCGAAGAGATCAACGGGCGCATGGTGTCGCAATTCTCGTCCCTGGACCAGGGCCAGCGCGTCTGGAAAGGGACCGTGCACGAGGGCGTGCCCGACCAGACGTGGCCTCCTGAACTGTACGAAGCCATTCTGCCCACGGTGCGCCATGTGGCCGGACAGTTCCCGGAGATGACCGCAGACCAAGACCTGGCCCCGGCCTGGAGGATGCTCTTCCCCTCCCTGCCGGCTGAACTGACGCCCCTGGAACGCCGCCTGGTTGAGGATTCTATCTGGGCCTTCCGGGCCGACGCGACCTACACGGCCATCAGCGAGGAGTTCCTCAGGGATCAGACCGCCGATTTGACCCTGGTCTACCTGGGCAGCCCCGACGTGGCGGGACACCGCTTCTTCCGCCATTACCGTCCCGGCGCCTACGCCCACCCCCCCCGGGAAACGGCCGTGGCAGCCTTCGGGGACGTCATCCCGGCCACCTACCGCTTCGTGGATGGCCTGGTGGGGCGCCTCCTGGCCGCCGCCGCTCCCGGCACGAGCGTCATGGTGGTCTCCGATCACGGCATGCAACCGGTCAACGCCGACAAGGATTTCGAGTGGGCTTTCACGAAC
>JAPUKF010000207.1 GCA_027295805.1 Acidobacteriota bacterium
CAGCATCCCGGCGAGGGCGAACGGCAACAGGAAACCAAACCCGGGCAACGGCAGGCGCAGGATGGGCGAGGCCGTGCGCAACAAATTGAAGTCGGTGACCTGGGGGATCTCCCGCGCGGCGGTGAACAGGTTCAGCTTCCGGAGGTACTGCCGCCAGAAGATGGCCGACACTGGCGCCGCCAGGGGCTTCACCGGATCGCGGGGAAAGTCGATGTAAGTCCCACTGGAGTTGGCCGCATTTCCCACCTGCCAGTTGCGCGGCCCGGCATCGGAGATCAAGACGAGCCGCCCCTCACCCACCAGGTTGCGCACGGTGCAGGGCAGCACAGCCAGGAGGACACCGGCCATGAGAACGGCCGCGGCAAGATCTCTCCTCGCCATGCCCTTCTCTCTCAAGGCCAGCCAGGCCAGGATCACCAGCGCCAGGGGCCCTAGCAGTGGCCACGCGGCCACCGCGGCTCCCCATAAGAAACCCAGCATGACCAACCGCCGGCGCATCCCCTTCCCCAGGTCCGAGACTGTCGCCGCCAGCGCCACGGTCAGCAGGAAGGTGGCCAGTGTCTCCTTGAGCAGGAATGAGCCGTAGAAGATGCCCGGCGCATAGATGGCGGCCAGCCCGCCGGCCATCCAGCCGGTGGCAGGCGACACCAGGCGCCGCGCCAATCCGGCCGTCAACCCACAAGTCACGGCGCCCAGCACGGCCTGCATCAGAACCACGCCCAGGATGGTGCGTCCGCCCAGAAGCAGGTAGAGAGCAGCGACAAAGTACGGGTAGACCGGCGACTGAAAATAGGTTCCCTGTCCGTGGTCCGTCCACCAGGGATCGCCATGGGTGATCTGCATGGCCCAGCGATCGTACTCGCCGGGGTCCATGGGGTTGTCGGGGTTGCTCCAGGGCGCCGGGTCAAAAAAGGGCGTCCCGTTTGAGAAGAACCACAGGTGCACCAGCCGCACCATCAGGGCAAGTACTGCAACGACCCAGAAGGTGGTTCTGGCGCCGGACCGGCTCACGTCCCGGCACACTCCGGGCAGGGGCACAGGCGGCGGAGCATGTCATAAGGATAGATGCCCGTGCTGTGGTTGTCGGACCAGGTGAAGCTCAGGGCATAGTTGCCGATGCGGCTGGCCCCGCGCACCGACAGGTTCACCGGGAGGTCCTCGTCCTTCACCTTCACCTCACCGGACCATTCCTCCACGCAGACGGCGCAGGGACACTTCAGACGCAGGGCCCGGGCGCGGAACGTGCTGAGGTGCCCATCCCGCCAGGCCACGCGAATCGTGCCCACGGGAGTGATCTCCACATCCTGGGGCACCGGCATGGGACGCAAGGCACCCATCAGGCCCTCGCCCCGCCGGCGGCGCGTCGGATACGCCGGCCCAGGATCTTGCGCAGGTAAGCGCCCGTATGGCTCTCCCTGCTGCCTGCAACCTCCTCGGGCGTGCCCGCGACCAGCAGGTACCCCCCGGCCTCGCCGCCTTCAGGTCCCAGGTCGATGACATGATCCGCACACTTGATGACCTCCAGGTTGTGTTCGATGACCACCACGGTATTCCCCTCCTCCACCAGCCGGTTCAAGACCTCCAGCAACTTGCGCACGTCGTCGAAATGGAGGCCAGTGGTCGGCTCGTCCAGAACGTACATGGTCCGGCCGGTGGCCCGCTTGGAAAGCTCCCGGGCCAGCTTCACGCGCTGGGCTTCGCCTCCGGAGAGAGTCGTGGCCTGCTGACCCAGGCGGATATACCCCAGCCCCACGTCAAAGATGGTCTGCAGCTTGTTGCGAATAACCGGAATATTCTCGAAAAACGTGAGCGCCTGTTCCGCCGACATGTCCAGCATGTCGGCAATGCTCTTGCCCTTGTAGTGAATCTCCAGCGTCTCACGGTTGTACCGCCGCCCGGAACAGGTGTCGCAGGTGACGTAGACGTCGGGCAGAAAGTGCATCTCGATGCGGTTGACACCTCCCCCCCCGCAGGCCTCGCAGCGGCCGCCCTTGACGTTGAATGAATAGCGCCCGGGCTGGTAGCCCCGCAGGCGTGATTCAGGAGTCTGGGCCAGCAACTCGCGAATGGGAGTGAACAGGCCAATGTAGGTGGCGGGGTTGGAGCGCGGCGTGCGGCCGATGGGCGACTGGTCGATGGCGATGATCTTGTCGATGCCATCCTGCCCGTCGATCTTCAGGTGCCGGCCCGGCACCACCGGCGAATGATAGAGCGTCCGGGTGAGGGCCTTGTAGAGGATGTCGTTGACCAGAGTACTCTTCCCCGATCCCGACACACCTGTGACGCAGGTCAGGACTCCCAGGGGAAAGCGCACCTCGATCTTCTTGAGGTTGTGCTCCGCCGCCCCGCGCACCACCAGGGCACCGCCCGACCCGGATCGACGCTGACTGGGGATCTCGATCCTCATCTTGCCCGAGAGGTACTGCCCGGTCAGGGAACGCGGCTCGGCCAGGATCGCCGCGGGCGGGCCGGCCACAACGACCTCGCCCCCATGCTCGCCGGCACCGGGACCCAGGTCCACCACGAAGTCGGCACTGCGGACGGTCTCCTCGTCATGCTCCACCACGATGACCGTGTTACCCAGATCCCGCATGCGCAAAAGGGTCTTCAACAGACGGCGATTATCCCGCTGGTGCAGGCCGATGGACGGCTCGTCCAGCACATAGAGCACGCCAGTGAGCTGGCTGCCTATCTGGGTGGCCAGGCGGATGCGCTGCCCCTCGCCTCCGGAGAGAGTCGCGGCCGAACGATC
>JAPUKF010000208.1 GCA_027295805.1 Acidobacteriota bacterium
ACAAACCAGCGGAATCCCACACCCTGGACCCGCCCGTCGACCAGCCACTGCCGGCAGATCATGTTCGTTTCAGCCACCGCACGCATCGTAGCGCCGTGGCCGGAAAGACGTCAACGTGGCGGTTTGACGGCAGAGCGCGGCGTTCCTACCATCGGCCATATGGGTTCGAGGCGTCCATGGTGAAGCGAGAGCTTGTGGAGATGCGACGCGCTGAACCGGCGGCCGTGGAAAGCCTTCTGGAAGAGGAAGTGGCGGAGTGGTCCTCCCGGCTGAGCTGGCAGAGACCCCGGTTGCTGGAACAGCTTCGCCCCCTGGTCGTTCGAGGCAACCTGGCCGGCTGGCTGCTCGCGCTTGATGGGCGACCCGCCGGCAAAGTGCTGGTCGGCGAGCAGGGGGGCGTCTGCAGCCTTGAAATGGCCTACGTGTCACCGGTCTGGCGTGGCCAGGGGCACCTGGCCTGGCTCCTGGGGCGGGCCGCAGCCGACCTGCTGGCTGAAAACCCCGACCAGCGGCTGGAGGCGGGGCTGTTCCCGTTCAGCCGGGAAGATCCCGGAGGCCTCCTGCGGGGCGCCGGTTTTCATGAACTGTGGCGCGACTACATGGTCACGGACATGCCCGATTCCATCCCGGTGGCGGCTCACCCCCTCTCTCCGTGGCCTGATGAGCTGGCCGAGCCCGCTTCCCTGCTGCTGGAGGCGTACCGGGGCAGCGCCGACGCGGAATGCAGCGCCTTCTACACCCTGCCGGACGGCTGCCGGGCCTACCTGAAAGCCTTGCTGAGCGGGTCCGAATGCGGTGGCTTCAGCCGGCCGCTGTCATGGGTCCATCGCGATGGGACCGGCGCTCTCGCGGGCCTGGTGCTGGGCACGGTTCTCTCGCCAGGGGTGGCTCATCTGGCCCAGATTGCGGTGCGCCCTGATCAGCGTGGTGCCGGCCTGGGCCGCAGCCTGGTGGCGGGATTCATGGACGCCGCCCGCCGGCAGGGGATCGAGCGCTTGAGCCTCATAGTCAGCCGCGGCAATGCCACCGCCCACGATTGGTACCAGCGCCTGGGATATCGTCCCAGCGAGCCGTACGTCTGCTACTGGCGGCCCGGGTCCCCGGCCAGATAGGCGCGCAGGCGGTCGAGCAGGTGCTGGATGGCCGTGGCCAGCGCCGGCGGCAGGTCCTCCCCGGCGTCTCTCTCCCCATCTGTCTCCAGGGTTTCGGTGCCGGGCGTGCCCAGCTCGCGCACCAGCAAGGCCACCTCGGCCGGACGCGGGATGCCCACCCCGGACGCCAGGTCCAGCAGCCGGCCGGCGGCAATCCCGGTGGTTCGCGCCAGTCTCTCGGGGCCACCCTCTTCAGCCAGGGCCCGCCCCAGGCAGATGGCCAGGCGGAGCTCCTCGAGGTGTGTGAGCAGGCGCTCACCGGCCAGAGGCGAGACGGGGCGGAAAGCGCGTCGGATATCCACTTCCGGGCTACCCGCCAGCAACGCCGTCATCTCGACGCCGTAAAGGCGGGCCAGCTCGCGCAAGCGCTCCAGGGACGGTTCACTGCGCCCTCTTTCCCAGGCTGAAACGGTCGTGAAATGGACGCCCAGGCGGGCGGCTACATCCTTCAGGGACAGGCCGGCCTGCCGCCGGAGCTGGCGAAGAGTGGCTGGAACCGATGCATTCATGACAGGACTTTCAGCGCAATAGTAGGCATAATTATACAAAACATCAAGTTCGCTGAGGTTCAAGGATCGAGAAATATCCGATATATAGTATCCCAGTCGATGCAATTACTTATTAACAAACAACTTAGACATTATTATAGTAAATATATAATAAAGAACTTGACATTTTTCCTAATTTGTTATCGAATGCGCCGGTGGTCTTCTCTGTAAGGAGGAAGCGATGAGTGTGAAGCGATTACGACTTCCTGTGCAGAAAGAGCTCGGCGCGGACTATCCCTTTCCATCCGCACGCAGCTTGCTGGATGTCTCCACCTCCCGGCCTGTGAAGCGGGTGGTGGTCACGAAGGGTGAGTACGGGCAACTCCGCCACGATCTGGAGAAGTTTTTCCGTCGCCTGGGGAGGAGCCTCCGATCCGGCTGAGTGGGCGGAGCGGAGTCGGGTTCCAAAGGGTTGGGGGGCGGCTTTGAGCCGCCCCTCTTTCTTTCGCTATCATGATGCCGGAAGCGATTGGCCGGTGCGGACCTGCCGACGGAGGTGTCCCATGAGGCGTCTTACCTTGATGATGGTGGCCATGGCCCTGCTGGCAGCCGGTCCCGCGGCCGCGGCTGAAATGAGACAGTGGGAACTGGGTGTTTTCGGCGGTTTTTATTTTGCAGACAGCACCGCCGGGGTGGATGATGACTTCGTCTACGGCCTTCGCGCCGGCATCGTTTTCACCCCCGTTCACGAGTTGGAGCTGGTCTACGATCGCGTCACGACCACCTTCGACAGCCCATCCTTCGGAAAACTGGACGAGGAGTTCACCAGTTTCAGCGCCCGCTGGGTCTTCAACTTTCCGCGGCCGACGGGGCGATTTGTCCCCTACGGCGCCATCGGCATCGGCAACATGGATGATGAGGTGGAGCGCCCCAACGGTACGACCGCCTCTGACGACGATACGCTCCTGACCATCGGCGGCGGATTCCGTTCTTTTTTCGGAGACAACATGGCCCTCCGTGTCGAGGGACGCCTGAAGTCGTTCAGAACATTCGAGGTCAGCCAGGACAATTTCGAGATCACCGTGGGATTGACCTGGGCGCTGGGACGGCGGCCCTGAAACCCTTGAAATCCATGCCCCATGCGGGTTTTCAGCCGCATGAGACGTAAAAACTCCCGCCTCTCCGCGTGCCGGCGGCTGCTTTTCGCCGTATAGAACAGGCAGAGACGGCTCCGCACCGCCCACCCCCTTCACGGCTCGCGAGCGTTTTGGGAGAGTTGTATGCCTAAGAGTCTTTCGCGGTCGGAATCCTGCTGGATCAAGGATCACACGGCGCGGCTGGAGAGGATGACAGCGGCGCTGGACGATGACCTGGAGGATGTCGACCAGGTGGAGTGGAGCCTCTTCTGGCGCGACATGCGGCGTCTGTACACCCGCACTGCCATCAACCTGGAGACCGCTCTTCGGACCCATGACCGGAGTTGTCTGATGACGGGGCAGGCTCTCTGGCGCCGCATCGAAGATCGCCTGGTCAGTGCCGACCGCCGCCTGCACGGCTGAATCCCGCTGCACCGAAATTCGAACTCACGACACCCCCCTGCCCCTCTTCGTGCATACTGTGGCATGACCAATGGGCGCGAAGCCCGCTACGAGGAGGGTGGATGATGAAGTCGAGGGTCATACTTGGACTGGCCGTGGCCGCAGCCCTGGTCTGTGCCGGCTGTAGCAAGGCGAGCGTGGCTGATTGGACCAGTTCCAATCAGAACGGCGGCATCATCTGCTATAGCGGGGGTGAAACGATTTATAAGGGCAATCACATCGGCAGGGTGAACATCTCCGGGGACGGGCGCATCCACACATTCGTCGCGGCTACGCCAAGGAAGGAGATACTGACGATTGTGACAGGCGATTGCGTCGTCCGATACGAATAATGCAGGGTTGATGGTAATTGGTCGGGGCGGCGAGATTCGAACTCACGACCCCCTGCTCCCGAAGCAGGTGCGCTACCGGGCTGCGCTACGCCCCGACCGAAGACCCGGCTGACGCCGGGAAGAGCGGCCTATCCTAGCAATTGGCGCGCCCGGTCGCCAGAGCGGGCCAGGCCCTTGGTCCTGAACAGGGCGGGATGCCGGCGGCTCATACCAGGTAGCGAAGCACCACGAAGCCGCCCACCAGGAGGACCGCGAAAAGCAGCGTCAGCCAGTTGAAGTAGCGGTCGATGAAGCCGGCCATGGGGGGACCGAAACGCAGGATCAGCCAGCCCTCGATGCCAAAACGCAGTCCCCGGGACAGGAACGAGGCCAGGACGAAGGTCGGGAAGTTCAGGTCGGAGGCCCCTGCGGCGATGGTAAAAACCTTGTAGGGGATGGGTGTCAATCCGGCCAGGGAGACCGCCCAGAAGTCCCACTCCTGGTAGAGATCGGCCACCCTTTGGAAGACCTCAGGCGTGAAGCCGGGCACATAGGCGAAAAAGAAACCGGAGAGCATCTCCCACACGCCCCAGCCAATGCCATAGCCGATCATGCCGCCCAGGACCGACCCGGTCGTGCACAGGAGAGCGTAGTGCAGGGACCTCCGCGGCCGGGCCAGGCAGACAGCCAGGAGCAGGACATCCGGGGGCACGGGAAAGAACGAGGCCTCCGACAGGGCCAGGACGAACAGGGCCACCGCCCCATAGGGGGTTGCAGCCCAGTGCAGGACCCAGTCGTAGAGAGCGCGAAGCGGCTTCACCGGCCGCCGCTCTCCTCCCAGCCGAAGCGGCCGATGAGGGGCACAAACTGGCAGGTTCCATGATCTTCCACACGGAAGCCGGTCCCGTCTCTGAAGATTCGTTTCAGAACCTGAGTGCCGGGTTCTCCCACCGGCACCACCATGCGCCCGCCCTCGGCGAGTTGTTCGGCCAGAGTGCGGGGGATCTTCGGCGCGCCCGCGGTGACAATGATCCCCTGGAACGGAGCCCGGTCACGCCAGCCGTAGGTGCCGTCAAATGTTTTCACATGAACGTTGGTCAGGCCCATCTCCCGCAGCCGGCGGGAGGCCGGGCGTGCCAGGGCGGCAATCCTCTCCATGGAGTAGACCTGATCGGCCAGGTGGCCGAGTAGAGCCGTCTGATACCCCGAGCCGGTGCCGATCTCCAGAACACGGTCCGTAGGTTTGACGGCCAGGAGGCTGAGCATCAGGGCCACCATGGACGGCTGGCTGATGGTCTGCTTTTCACCGAGAGGCAGCGAGCAGTCCTCATAGGCCTGATCCGCCAGAGCCTCCTCCACGAACAGATGGCGGGGCACTTGCCCGAAGGCCGCCAGGAGCCGGGGGGCCTGAATCCCCCTCGCCTTGAGCTTCTCCACCAGCGCCAGGCGGCGGCCTCGGCGGGCTCCGGTGACGTTCATGGTTCCCACCGGGACGCAAGTTCAGCCAGGACACTTTCCTGGGTGAGATCGATGCGCAGCGGGGTCAGGGAGACATGGCCCGCCTTGAGGGCAGCGTAATCTGAGCTGGGATCATCCCGCCATTCAGGTGCGACTCCGCCAATCCAGTAATAGAGGCGGCCCATGGGATCGATCCGTTCAACCACACCCTCGGTGTAGATGCGGCGGCCCTGGCGGGCCACTCTGAAACCGCGGGAAGCCTCGCGAGGGACATTCACGTTGAGGAGCATATCGCCTGGCAGGCCGTCGCGCAGGATACGTCGGGCCACCTCGCAGGCCACGCCGGCAGCCTGCTGAAAGCACACGCGCCCGGGGCCACCATCACAGGATATGGCGAACGAGGGTACTCCAAGAAGGGTCCCTTCCAGCGCCGCCGACACGGTCCCCGAATAGGTGATGTCGTCCCCGAGGTTGGGCGTGGGATTGATGCCTGAGACCACCAGGTCAGGTCGGCGGTCCAGAAGTTGAAAGATGCCCAGGTTGACGCAGTCGGTCGGCGTGCCGTCCACGGCGTGGGCGTCCTCTCCCACCTGGCGGATGCGCAAGGGACTGTTCAGGGTGAGGGCATGGCCGGCACCGGACTGATCCCGGTCGGGAGCCACCCGCAGGACATCCCCTATCTCGCCCAGGGCCCTGTGCAGGGCCACGATTCCGGGCGCATCGACTCCGTCGTCATTGGTCAGAAGGATTGAGGGCATGTGGAAACTCAGGCCGGGCTGCGGGAACTGCGCGCCTAGTTGGCGGCCTAGAGTAGCGGATCCCCGTGGACCGCGCCACCGGGCCGACTGGCACCAAATTCTGGCAGTCGGGTGACGCGGAGTGTCACTTTTTCAGCGAAAGAGACGCGCTCTGACGATCTGGTCATTGCATGGCTGCGTGGGTGAACGCAGTGTTTCGGGTGAAATGATCGGTCCGCGGCTTGCCCGGACCATGGAGGTACGTCTCTTGCACATGAATCAGGCCATCATGGCACGGCAAGGCCCAGCGCGCAGGAACCAGGGCTTCACGCTCATCGAGTTGTTGATCGTGGTGGCCATCATCGGCATCATCGCCGCCATCGCCATCCCCAATCTTCTCAATGCCGTGGATCGCAGCAAGCAGAAGCGCACCATGGCCGATGTGCGCTACCTGGGAACGGGGCTCGAGTCGTATGCCATCGACAACACCCTCTACCCCATCCAGTCCAGCGAGGTGGATGTGGCCGGTTCATCACTGATTGCGGCCATCGAGCCCCTCTACATGCGCAATGCACCGTCCCTGGACGGGTGGGGAATTCCCACCCGGTTCCAGAGCGATGGTCTGGCCTATACCATCGGCTCCCTGGCCAAGGATGGTAACGCCGGTGGCAGCCTCTCCTTGGCCGGCACCGGTGGGCCCACCAACGACTTCGATTGCGACATCGTCTTCAGCCAGGGGTCCTTCGTGCAATGGCCCGAGGGAACTCAGCAGGACTAGATGATGAGGTAGAGAAGAATGGTCGGGACGACTGGATTCGAACCAGCGACCCCTTGTCCCCCAGACAAGTGCGCTACCCGGCTGCGCTACGTCCCGACCGGATCTCTACTTGAGCAGGTCCAGCAACTCCTGCAGTTCTGTGCGGACCTCATCCAGCCTGGCGCGGGCCTCGCTGTCATCCCCTCTCCCGTTGCCCGCAGCTTTCGCCACCCGCGCGGGCGCGCGGAGCCGGGAACGGATCGCCGGGCCTGAGTCGGCGTTTTCCAGCTGCTTGCGGGCTCCCGCGATGGTGTACGACTCCTCGTAGAGGAGTTCTTTGATGCGCAATACCATCTCGATATCTTCGCGCCGGTAGATGCGCTGGCCGGAACGGGTTTTCTGGGGTGCCAGGCTGGGAAACTCCGATTCCCAGAAGCGCAGCACATACGGCTGCGTATCGGTGAGGCGGCAGACCTCTCCGATCTTGAAGCGCTCCTTCTCGGGAATCTGAATCTCCAGATCTGCCATGGGCCGTAATCTACCATGGCCGGTGTCTGGCTGGCAACGGCCTCGCGCGTCCCTCAGTCCTCGGAGTCCCGCTGATAATCGTCTTCCAGCCGCACCACGTCGTCAAGGAACGGCGTGGAAACCTCGAAGAGCCGGGAATCTTCCAGGGCCTGAAATCGATGCCTCCGGCCGGGAGGCAGGTGGACCACATCGCCGGGCATAAGAATTCGCTCCGTGAGAGCGTGTTCCTGATCCCCCATGGTGCAGAGTACCCTGCCGCTCTGCAGGTAGAGAGTCTCTTCTTTTCGCCGATGATATTGAAGGGAAAGGCGTTCTCCCTTGCGTACCACCAGGATCTTGCCGACGTAGGCCTCGGTTTCAGCCCAGATCTCTTCATGCCCCCATGGTTTTTCGATGCGCCGCGGTCCCCCCATATCAAGCCTCCGGAGGATTGCCCGCCAGCTCGTCGTCGGCCGGTCCACCGCCCAGGATACGGCCCACTTCGTCTGCGCTGCTGGCGGCCAGCAGGCGGTGTGTCAGGGTCCTCGCTTCGCCGGCATGAGTGGCGCGGATGGCGTCCTTGACCGCCGGAATGGTCACCGGATTCACGGAGAGCTCCCTCAGGCCCAGCCCCGTGAGCACGGGCACATAGCGCGGGTCCGAGGCCATCTCACCACAGAGGGAAACGGAGATACCTGCGTCCTTTGCGGCGTCGATGACACGCTGCAGCATGCGCAAAACGGCCGGGTGGTGCGGCTCGTAAAGATAGGCCACCGACTCGTTCCCCCGATCGATGGCCAGGAGGTACTGGATTAGATCGTTGGTCCCTATGCTGAAAAAATCGACGCGGGCGGCCAGCAGATCCGCCACCATGGCAGCCGAAGGGACCTCGATCATGATGCCGATGGGAAGTTTCTCGGGCACGGCATGCCCTTCACGGCGCAGATCATCACGCGCTTCGTTGAGCACATCCAGGGCGCGGATCAGTTCTCCCACACCGGAGATCAAGGGGAACATGAGCTGGATGGAGCGCCCGACCGCGGCTCGCAGGATACCCCGTAGCTGGGTGCGGAAGATGTCCGGGCGGCGGAGGCAGAGGCGGATGGCACGCATGCCCATCACCGGATTGGCCTCTTCCCGGTCCAGCACTTCATGAAAGTATTTTTCCCCGCCCAGATCCAGGGTGCGCACGATGCACGGGTGTGGGGCCACCCTGTCGGCCATCTCGGCGTACACTTTGTAGTGATCCTCTTCGCTGGGCAGGTTGGGTGAGCACTTGAGGAAGAGGAATTCCGAACGATAGAGGCCGATGCCGGTGGCACCGTAGCGCAGAGAGGTTTCGACCTCCTCGGGCAACTCGATGTTGGAGCGCAGGATGACCGCCTGGCCATCGGTGGTGACCGCGGGCAGGTCGCGGGTCTTGAGCCCGTCCTGAGCCCGCTGTCGCCAGGCAGTGCGCGCCCGGGTGGCCGTCTCCTGCTCGCCGGTGTTGGGCGACACCAGAACCGTTCCACGCTCGCCGTCCACCACCAGAAAATCACCGGTCTCCACCTGTTCGAGGATTCCGTGCAGGCCCACCACCGCCGGGATTTCCAGGGCGTTGGCGATGATGGCCGTGTGAGACGTGCGGCCGCCCATCTCGGTGACGAATCCCACCACCCGCTGGGTGTTGAGGGCCGCCGTGTCCGATGGCGTCAGGGTGTGGGCCACGATGATGGCATCCTCACGGATCCTGGAAAGATCGGGATGCGAGCGGTCTCCAGTCAGATGCCCCAGAACACGCCGGTAAACATCTTCCAGGTCACCGCCGCGCTCATTCAGATACGGGTCCTCGATAGCTGCGAACTGCGCGAGCAGATCCTTGACCACGCTGCGCAGGCCCCACTCGGCGTTGACCTTCTCCCTCCGGATGTGGTCCTCGGTGCCGGCTGCGAACGACCCGTCATCCAGGATCAGAATATGGGCGTCGAAGATGTGGCTGAGCTTCTCGCCCATCTTCTCTTCAACCCGGACACGCAGGGCTTCCAGCTCCTGGCGCGCTTCGGTGATGGCGTGCTGAAAGCGCTTGACTTCAGCATCAATACGATCAGGTTTGAGCGTCCTCCGGTTGACCATGAGCTGGTGGGACTCAAGAACCAGGGCAGGTCCCATGGCAATGCCGGGACTGGCGCCGATGCCCATGAAACGCGCGTTCACGCGCGTTCTCCGAAGTGATCTTCCACCAGGGCGCAGAGAGCGCTCACCGCATCATCTGCGTCGTCGCCCTCGGCCGTGATGCGCAACTGGGCGCCCTGGGTGGCGGCCAGGAGGAGCAACCCCAGGATTGATTTGCCGTCAACCTGCTGACCGTCCCTCTCAATCTGGATCTGGCTGGTGAAGCTGCTTGCGGTATGCACGAAACGGGCCGCGGCCCGGGCATGAAGTCCCAGGCGGTTGGAGATTTCAACGTCGCGGCTGGCCATCCTCAGTCCTTTCCCGAGCGGCTTTCATGCCGGCCAAGAAGTTCAGAGGCAACCTGGATGGAGCGCCGCCCTTTCACGCAAACCTGTTCCACCACACCTGGCAGGTCCTCTTCGGAGCGCAGGTTGAGAAATTTGATGAGCATGGGCAGGTTGATGCCCGTGACGATTTCGGCGCGCCCGGGCTCAAGAAACGTGAGACTGATGTTGGTGGGAGTCCCGCCGAACATGTCGGTGAAGATCAGAACCCCATGACCTGTATCAACCTCTTTGATCGATTCCTGGATGGCGGAGCGGGCCAAGCTGACGTCGGTGTCCCAGTCGATGACCACCGCCAGCAGGCGCGGCGCCTCCCCGACGATTTTCTTGGCGGCTTGGACCAGCTCCAGGGCCAGATTGCCATGAGTGACGACCAGGGCGCCTACCATTTATTCTCTCTCCATGTCACGATGCTGGACTTGCATGCGGGTGGCGTCATCAGCCAGGAACCGGGAAAAGTGCTCGGTGACCGCCACGCTGCGATGTTTGCCTCCGGTGCAGCCGATGCCCACCCGCAGGTACGATTTTCCCTCCCGGATGTACAGGGGAAGCAGGAAGCGCAGCAGGTCCACTGTTTTCTGCAGGAAAATCTTATATTCCCCCTGCTCTTCCAGAAAGCGGACAACGGCCTCATCACGGCCGGTGAGGCTCTTGAGACCATCCACGAAAAAGGGGTTGGAAATGAAGCGCACATCGAAGATCAGGTCCATATCAGGCGGGACCCCGTACTTGTAACCGAAGCTCTGCAGCAGGACGAGCATGGTTGAGGGATGATCCTCGTCCTGATAATTATCCTTGATATGGGCTTTCAGATCGTGAACGCTGAAGGCTGTAGTATTGATGATGCGATCCGCCATGGTCCGGATGTGAGCCAGAGCTTCGCGCTCGAAGCGGATGCTGTCCGTCAAGCCGCGGGAGCCGTCAGCCATGGGGTGGGGCCTGCGGGTTTCACCGAAGCGGCGGGTCAGGACCTGGTCCGACGCTTCAAAGAAGAGCAGGCAGACCGAATGAGACTTGCGGATGTTGGCCAGCGTCTGGGGAAAGTCTTCCAGGAAGCGGCGTTCACGCACGTCCAGCACCAGGGCAACGTGGGGCAGTTCGTCCCGGGAACGGGCGCAGAGATCCGCGAAGACCGGGATGAGAACCACCGGCAGGTTATCCACACAGTAGTACCCCATATCTTCGAAGGCCCGCATGGCGGCGCTCTTGCCGGATCCTGACAGGCCGGTGAGGATGAGAAACGGCCTGGTCACTCATCCTCCTCGGTGACCAGCTTGCCACCCTCCGCCAGTTGCCGGTCGAGTCGGCGCGCCAGCTCCCGCGCCGGGTTGTGTCCTTTCCTCTTCAGCAGTTGATTGCGGGCTGTCACTTCCACCAGGACGGCGAGATTCCGACCCGGAGCCACTGGCATCTCCACATAATCCAGGGAGACACCGAGCAGTTCATGGGATCGGTCATCGATACCCAGTCGATCATAGACCTTGTCCTTCTTCCAGATGTCCAGGTTCACCACCAGGTCAACATCCTTGGTGCGACGCACTGCGGCGATGCCGAAAATATCCCGAACATTGATGATGCCGATGCCGCGCAATTCCATGTGATAGCGGGTCAACTGGGGGCTTGTGCCGGCGAGAACGTCCCCCCTGCGGCGCAGCACCACCAGATCATCGGAAACCAGCCGGTGCCCGCGAACGATCAGGTCGAGGGCGCATTCGCTCTTGCCGATGCCCGAAGCGCCCAGAATCAGGGTCCCCACGCCGAGAATATCCAGGAGCACTCCATGCACTTGCATGACAGGCGCCAGCTGATCTTCAAGGAAGCTACCCAGGGCATAGATGGCGGTGGAGGAAACGATGCGGGTGCGCAGGATAGGGATGCCGGCCTCCTGGGCGTCTCGAAGCAGCTCCGCCGGGGGTTGCAGGCCTTTGGTGATGGCGAAGCAGGAGACGTCGTGGGCGATGAGGCGATGAATGATGGCGGCTCGCTCCTGGTCAGGTTTCTCACGCAGGAAGGTGATCTCTGAATTTCCCAGGATCTGCACGCGGCCATGGTGGAGATATTCCATGAAGCCAGCCAGGGCCAGGCCCGGTTTCTGGACCCGGGGCTGGCTGATGGTTCGCCCCATGCCGGCGGCACCGGCGAGAACCTCGAAATCCAGAGCTTCCCGTGTGCCTTCCACCAGTTCGCCGATGGTGAGCTCAGGCTGGTACGGCTCCATATGTTTCATTTTTCACCCGATATCGCCGCTTCTCCCACTGATGGGAGCCATTCCAAGGGGAGTTCCATCTTATCATTTCGGCGGCTCCTCACCGCTGCCATTCCGTTGACAGATGTGGTCGGGCGCAGTACTTTTAAGCCCTTGTCGGTAGGTGATTTACAGGTATCTATCCCCCGGGGGGGCGAGGACTCCGGCACCCAGAGAGCACCTCAGATTGGCCGCCAAGGGCGGCCGGCAGGAGGATTCCCATGTCAGCGCGAAACATCCACGTGGTCGGGACCGGAACCATCGGTGAACCCCTCATCGGCTTGCTGACCACCCTCAAAGATGAACTCAGTTTCGACAGGATCAGCTTTCACAAGCGCACCCCGCTCCTCACCGACCGCTCCAAAGTCGTCAACCTCCTGAAACGTGGCGCCTACCTGGCCGTGGACGCAGACGCCCACCAGGGGTTTGCGGAACTGGGAATCAAGGCGCAACTGGAAACTCATGAGGCCCTGGAGCAGGCCTCGGTGGTCATTGACTGCACCCCATCCAACGTCGGCCTGGCCAACAAGACCCAGCTTTACAAGAAATATATGAAAAACACAGCCGGTTTCATCGCTCAGGGTTCGGAGTTCGGCTTCGGGAAGATGTATGCCCGCGGCATCAACGATGCGGCTCTCATACCCGGCGAAGACCATTTCATCCAGGTGGTCTCATGCAATACCCACAACCTCGCCCTGCTGGTGGACGTGATTGCCCTGCAGGGCGGGGGGCCTGAAAATCTCGACGCTGCCCGCTTCCTCTGTATCCGGCGGTCCAACGATATCAGCCAGGACGGGTCCTTCGTCCCGGCGCCACAGGTTGGGACCCACCAGGATGAGTTCGGCTCCCATCACGCGCGCGATGCATATCATCTGTTCAAGACACTGGGCTACGACTTCACCAACCTTTTTTCCTCGGCCATGAAAGTCAACTCCCAGTACATGCACACCATCTGGTTCTCCATCCTGGTAGAGGAGCCCACGACCCGGGAAGAGGTCCTGCAGCGGTTTATGGAGTGTGACAGGGCTGCCATCACGTACAAGATGTCCGCCAATGCGGTGTTCAGTTTCGGCCGCGACTATGGCCACTATGGCCGCCTGCTCAATGAAACCGTGCTCGTGGCCCCCTCGCTGGCCGTGCGCAGAAACGGCCGTGAGATCGTCGGCTTCTGTTTCACGCCCCAGGACGGGAACTCGCTTCTCTCCAGTATCTCGGCGGCGGCATGGCTGCTGGGGCCGGATGATTACGACAAACGTGTCCAGTGCCTGCGTGAGTATTTCTTCGACGAGGTCTGATGCCGGTGGCAGCGCCGACGATGGTCAGTTCTGGCAGCGCTTGAGGACCAGTGACCCGTTGGTGCCACCAAATCCGAACCCGTTGTTCAACGCGTACTGGATCTCCAGTTCCCGGGATTCGTTGGGGACGTAATCCAGCACGCAGTCGGGATCCGGATTCTCGTAGTTGATGGTGGGCGGAATCCTGCCTTCCCGCAGCGCACGGCAGACAATGGCGGTTTCGATACCGCCGGCGGCCCCCAGGAGGTGCCCGGTCATGGACTTGGTGGAGGAAACGGCCAGTTTGCTGGCATGCTTCCCGAACACACTCTTGATGGCCAGGGTTTCCACCCGATCACC
>JAPUKF010000209.1 GCA_027295805.1 Acidobacteriota bacterium
GGAGCGGGCGGTGGCCCGGGACGGCCGTGACGATGAGCCTGAGGAACGGGTCGTGACCCGCGGCGGCCGTGACGATGAGCCTGAGGAACGGGTGGTGGCCCGCGGCGACTGCGTTCGGGGTGTGGAAGCCGGTTTCCGCTCGACCCGTGAGCTGCGGCTCGACCCGGATGAGACAGTCGGCCGGCGTGAGTCCTCACGTTGCGTGCTACCACGGGCCGTCGTGCGGGATTTTTCCGCAGCCGGTGCCCGCCGTGTGCGAGTGGCGGTGAGGATGCGACGGGGCTCACGAGCCGGAACCTGGCGGGTCGTGGGTTTCTCGCGGACGGCGGAACTGCGCCCCGTGTCACGAGTGCCGCCGGCGCGGCTCGTGGTCCGGGAGGGCACGCGGCCGCTCTCGCGGCTGCCGGTCTTGACGACGCGAGCACTCGTATCGCCGGAGGTGCGGCTCCTGACGGTTCGCGGGCTCGCGGCCACGCTGGGCCGGCTGCGGACGGCTCGCTTGCCAAGATCCGGGCCGGCGGGTGTGCCGGCACGGCCTGGAGTCCGGGCGAGGGGAAGATCGGCACGCCGGGAGCTGGCGAGACTCGTGGTGCGCTGCCGACCTCTTGCCGCGGTCACCTCTTTTTCGAGCTGCCGGAAGGAGGCCGTGCGGTCGGGGGCACTCTGGCGGCCGCGCACCGGGGTGGCCTTGGCCTGGCGGGCCTCCGTGCGGGCATCGGCGAAGACGGCGCCTTGGCGGCGGGCACGCACATCATCCATGCTGATCCGGGGCGGCCCGGAGGCGTAGGTCACGTCGGCGGCGATGATGCGGTCCTTGACCAGCACGGTATTCACACGATGGTGATAGAAGTGGTGGTAGGGCACGAAGTTCCAGTAGGAGCCGTGGAACGCACCGAAATGGATGCTGATGCTCCAGCCGCTGGGGTAGTTATACCAGCCAATGGGACTCCAGCCGACGTAGGATCCGTAGTAACCCCAGCTCACCCACGCGGGCGCATAAAGGCTGCCCGGCATCCAGGACCAGCCGTAGCCAGGCAGGTACTCCCAGCGGCCGTAGTGGTACGGCGCATAGCCCCAGATGTCGTGGGAGACCCACACGTTTCCCACCGGGCGGGTCGCCCAGTAGCCGTTGTAGTAGGGACGCCAGCCGATATCCACGGCAGGCACCCAGACGGCGCCATAGGTCGGATGGCGCTGCCACGAACCATAGGCATCCAGCTCCACCAGGTAGGGCTGGACCTCTGCCGGGATCTCGTCCTCGTAGGCGACATAGGAACCGCCACCGCGGCTGAGATAAATGTCCCGGCGCATATCCACGTAGGCGTCGAATTCGTCGCCTCGACGCACACTGACCACCCTGGGATTTTCCGGCGCGTAGCCGGGTCGGGTGAAGTTCCCCTCACCGGAACGGACCAGAACCGAACCGTCCACTCCCAGCACCTCGGCGACGCCACGCCGGGATGTGACCCGTGTGCCGCCGCTGGTGCCGGCGTCGATCCGGTAGAGCCCCGCTTCCAGCAGGAAGATGGTGGCGGCCTCGGTGTCCACCCGGAAGACCTTCTCTTCGCCGTCAAACGGCTCGACCTCGATGATGAGTGTGCCGTTTTCAAGGCTCAGGAGAGTCCTGTTTTCAAACTGGCTCTGTCCGTCGGCCAGGGCCTGTATCGCCAGGCGCGCTCTTTCATCCATCCAGATCACGGAGCCGTTGGCGAGCTGGAGCTCGATGCGGCCGTCCGGGCCGGTTTCGAGAATGTCGCCCGGAGTGACCGGCGCGTTGAGTCCCAGATCCTCGTTGGTCTCGGCTCGGTCCTGGAGGAGGGTCACCTGACCCTCGAGGTGGCGGACCCGTGCCCATGATGAGCCTTCGGGCAGGGCGATGGCGTCGAGATCGGCGGCCGCATCTCCATACTGAGCATGTGCCGGGATCACGGAGACAGAGAGGGAGAGGACCAGCAGGGCCGGGATGGCCAGCAGGCCTCGCATCCGGGTTCTATACCTGGGAGGAGTCTGGTTCTGTTCGCTTCTCATGGCAACCTCCGGGAGCAACGGCACGCCCCGAGAAAGAGCAACCTCTGTGCCAGGCGCAGGGTTCACCGGGGAACAATTGGCAATAATCTTTCAAGATGCAGTAAGTAAAAGACTTAGGATTTCTTTCCTGTGGCCGGCGCAGTTCAAGGCTGGGCAGGATGCGGTGGGAGAGGGATGGGATTGTCCTCCATGGGGGACGCAGGATGTCGCCTTTCGGGGACGATGGCGCGGAGGCCTCTGTTCTATTAAAATCGACCCATGGCCATCCTCGCGATCAAGAAATACCCGAGCCCCGAACTGACCACGCGGGCGACTGAAGTCGCGGTCATTGATGCCGAGGTACGGGAACTGGTCCGGGACATGGTCGAGACCATGTATGCCGCGCCGGGCGTTGGACTTGCCGCCAACCAGGTGGGTGTGACCCGGAGGATCGCCGTCATCGACCTGAGCGTGGGCGAAGACCCCGATGAATTGCATGTTCTCATCAATCCGGAGATCGTCGAGTCTTCGGGTGCGCAATGTGAGGATGAGGGCTGCCTTTCTTTTCCGGGCGTGACCGAACTTGTCACGCGGCCCTCGAGAGTGGTCATGCGCGCTCTTGACCTGGAGGGGAAGATTTACACCCTTGAGGGCGAGGAACTGATGGCCCGGGCCATCTGCCACGAAGTGGACCACCTGGATGGTGTCCTGTTCGTGGATCGTCTCACCGGCCTGAAAAAAGACCGGGTGCGCAAGGAGGTGCGCCGCAATCTCAAGTCGGGTGCTTGGACCGAGGTCTACCCCTGAGGATTCTCTACGCCGCCACTTCCAGCTTCGCGGTGCCCGCCCTGGAAGCCCTGGTGATGCATGGTGCACGGCCGGTATCTGTCCTCACGCGCCCGCCCAGTCGAGCGGGGCGTGGACAGAAGACCCGCTCCTCGGCTGTCCAGGTCGCCGCCGAGGCGCTAGGCCTGCCGGTACTCGCCCCTCCCAGGGTCAATGAACCCCAGGTGCTGGAGGCTCTGAGCGCCCTGACGCCGGATCTCCTGGTGGTGGCGTCCTACGGGCAGATCCTGAAAGCGCCGCTGCTGGCGCTGCCTCGCCTCGGCTGTGTCAACCTGCACGCCTCCCTGCTGCCGGCCTGGCGCGGTGCCGCCCCGGTGGCCCACACCCTGCTGGCCGGTGATCCCGTCACCGGTGTCACTCTGATGCAGATGGATGAAGGGCTGGACACGGGGCCGATTCTGGCCTGCCTGCGGACGCCCGTCGCGTGGGGTGATGACCGGGGGCGGTTGACGAATCGGCTCGCGGGCATGGCGGCCGATCTGCTGGTGGCCCACCTGAACGACATCGAAGCCGGTCGCCTGCCCCCGGTTCCCCAGGACGATAGCCTGGCCTCCCGCGCGCCGGCCCTGAAGAAGACCCAGGGCTGCCTGGACTGGCAGCGTCCTGCCCGGGAGGTGGCCCGGCGGGTGCGCGCTTTCAGTCCGCGTCCCGGCGCCTTCACGTTCACCGGCTCGCGGCGCCTCCTGGTTCGCCGGGTTCGCCTCCCAGCACCTGGCTGGCTGCCCCCCGAAGGGCCTCCGGGAACCCTGGGGCCCCTCGCGCGACAGCACGGGGTGCCGGTTCGATGTGGCGAGGGGACGGGTTTGTTCCTGGTGCAGGTCCAGCCTGAGGGACGCGGGGCCATGACGGCCGCCGCGGCGTTGCATGGTCGCCAGTTGCGCCCCGGCCAGGTGCTGGGGCAGCCGACGCCGAGTGAGAGGGGGCCGTGTTAAGATTCGCTCTTCCCATGAACATGCGCCGTCTCACCATTCCAGTTGTGAAGGTCCTGTTCATCGCAGGAACCGCAGGGCTGGTGAGCCTCCTGACCTTCTACATCTCGGTGCGCTCTCTCATCTTCGGCAATGAGGTCAAGGTGCCGGACCTCCATGGCCACGATGTGGTTGCATCCCGTCGGGTGCTGACGGCTTCCGGCCTCAGCCTTGTGATTGCCGGCGAAGAGTACGACCCGGTCGTGCCTGCGGGCGAGGTCATCCGCCAGACGCCGCCGTCGGGCGCTTCCATCAAGACCAAGCGCAAGATCAAGGTCGTGGTCAGCCGTGGTACCGAGGTCCTGGCGGCACCGGATCTGGCCGGAGAAGGGGAGCGGAAAGCGCTCCTAGAGATTGATCGCCTCGGGTTGAGACTCGGCGCTGTGGCCCGGGTCAGCGCCGCCGACCGCGCGGCGGATCGGGTCATCGGCCAGACACCTCTGCCCGATTCACCGATCTTTCGCGGTGATCGCCTGAGCCTCCTGATCTCACGTGGTCCACGGGAACCGGTCTATGTCATGCCGGATCTGGCCGGGCAACCCCTGGAGCGGGCGCGCCGGGCCCTGGGAAGCCGGGGACTGAACCTGGGGACGGCACGCACCGAGGCCTCCAATGCTCCTGACGGCACCATTCTTCGCCAATTCCCCTTGCCGGGATATCCCGTGAGCCGGCGCGATCCCATCTCGGTGGTTGTCAGCCGCTCGCCGCTGGTGTAATTGCCATGGCTCTCATCGCGCCCTCCATTCTCTCCGCCGATTTCGCTTTCCTGGGTGCCCAGGCCGCCGCCGTGGAGCGCGGCGGCGCCCGCCTTCTGCACGTGGATGTCATGGATGGACAATTTGTTCCCAACCTGACCCTGGGCCCGCCGGTGGTGAAATCGCTCAACGCTGCCACCGACCTCTTCCTGGATTGCCATCTCATGGTTCAGGAACCCGACCCGGTGATCCCGCTCTTTCTCGCCGCCGGGGCCGACGGCATCTCCGTGCACATCGAGGCGGTTCGCCACCTCCATCGCACCATGCAACTGATTCGTGACGGGGGTGCCCGGACCGGAGTTGCGCTCAATCCTGCCACCCCCCTGGGTCATCTGGAGGAGATCCTCCCCGAGGTCGACTTTGTGCTGCTCATGTCGGTCAACCCCGGTTTCCCGGGACAGAAATTCATCCCCCAGGTAATGGACAAGGTACGCCGCCTTGCGGGCATGGTGGCGGAGGGTCGGCTCAAGACGGTCATCGAAGTTGACGGGGGTGTTGGCGCGGGCAATGCCCATGAACTGGCCGCGGCGGGAGCCGGCCTCCTGGTGGCCGGTTCGGCGATTTTCGGGCAATCCGATGCCGAAGAAGCCGCCCGTGGGTTGACAGCGCTGACGGCCGACGCCGGTCCCGATCCTGGATGGATCCCTTGATCCGAGGTCACTGCCGTATCCGGGTACGCTACTCGGAGACCGATGCCATGGCCGTGGCGCATCATTCGCGCCACGTGGCCTGGATGGAGGTCGGGCGGGTGGAATTGATGCGCGCCGCAGGCATGTCCTACGCTCAACTGGAGCGGGATGGCGTGTCCCTGCCCCTGGTGGGCCTGGAACTGCGCTACCGGGCAGCGGTGCGGTTCGATGATCTGGTGGAAATCGAGACCAGCGCCGAGAGTTGCTCCCGCGTGCGGGTGGCATTTGCCTATCGCCTGTCCAGACTGGAGGACCGGCTCTTGCTGGCCACCGGTCGCACGGAGCACGTCGCCGTGGATCGGGATCTGCGCCCGGTCCGCCTGCCGGAACCGCTGCGGCGGATGCTGACCGAAGACAGAACTTTCGCGCCCGTGGGGGAAGCATGCTGAAACACACACCGGCGGTGCTGGGAACGGTCGTTCTGCTCCTGGCGGGTCTGACCGCGGCGGGTTGCGGCCATGCCAAGACGCAGCCGCTCCTGGATTCGGCGGCGACCTACGCCAAGGCGGAATCGTTCATGACCGCCCGCAAGTATGCCAAGGCCATCTCCTGGTTGCAGAAGGTGAACACGGCCCAGAACCGGGAATTGCGCGCCCAGGTCCACCTGCGCCTGGCCGACGCCTACTTCGAACAGCGCAGTGTCCTGGACCTGGCCGAAGCCAAGGGTCGCTACCAGTCCTTCCTCAACGCTTTTCCTCTCAGCGACCAGGCCTCCTATGCCCAGTATCGTTTCGCCCAGTGTCTGCAGCGCAGCACCAACAAGCCGGAGCGGGATCAGACACCCACGTTCCAGGCCATGGGTGAGTTTCGCAAGGTCCATGACCTGTACCCCAATTCAGCCTGGGTGGATGAAGCCCGCGCGGAAATGGCGGCCCTGGAAGATCATCTCTCCCGGGACTCCCTTCTCAAGGCCCGCTTCTATTACAAGCGCAAGTCGTACGCAGCCACGGACGTTCGTCTGAGGGAAATTCTCAGGGAAAATCCGGACTGGGAGGGACGTGATGAAGTCCTCTACCTGCTGGGGATGTCCCTGCGCATTCGCGGCCGGGTGGATGAGGGGGATGACGTGCTGCGCAAGCTGCAGGCGGACTTCCCCGAGAGTGACTATGGCCGCAAGGCCCGGAAGGTCCTGGGCCGCTCCGGACCGACATCAGAACAGCCTGCGGTTAGCGCCTCCGGCTGACGGGAGAGGCCGCGCCACGGCGGCCAGGCGGGGATAGGCCCTGATCAACTCCGCCGGCGCCGGCACGGGATGCCCGGCCAGTGCGGCGCGGATTTCCACGGCATTGACCGCCGCCTGTCCGCGGAAATGATTGTTGCCGACCACCAGGCCGGGCAGGTTCTCCGCCGCTGCGTCCCGGATGCGCTGGACCCACGGCCGCAAGTCGTCGTGATCGTACAGGTAGTTGTAGCGGGCATCGCGACCGGCATCAGGGCGAAACCAGTCGGCCGTGTTGCGACCATGCAGGCGGATGTAGAAGAACGGCCCGGTCAGCGGCAGGGATGGCGGTACCGACTGGCCCACGGCGGGCTGGTCCACGCCGGCCAGGGTCACCTGGCGCGAGGCCAGGAATGCCAGCAGGTCCGCGGTGAGCCAGCCGCGATGGCGGAACTCCACCGTGAGGGGGTAGTCGCTGAAACGGTTCAGGAGACGGGCCAGGCGCCGACGGTTGGCGGCGATGTTATGAAACGAGTAGGGAAACTGAATCAGGACCGCCGCCAGCCTGCCGGACTCCACCAGGGGAGCGAGCCCGTCACGGTAGCGACGCTCCGCTGCGTCGCCCGCTCCTTCGGCGTCATGGGTGAATATTTTTTCCAGCTTGGCTGTGAAGCGAAAGTCGGGATATCTCTCCACGGTTCTCGCCCAGCGTTCGGCATCTCTGGGACGCGCCGCGCGATAAAACGTCGCGTTGATCTCCACCAGGTCTGTGAAGCGGGCGATCCAGTCGAGGCGATCGAAACCCCGGCTGGGCGGCGCGGGGTAGACGATTCCCTGCCAGTCGCGATACGCCCAGCCGGCCAATCCCACGCGCACAAGAGACCGGGGAACGGGAGGGCACCTGGGGTGAGAAGGGAGCCTCAAGGCACCTTTTCTGCGTGGCCCATCTCGTTCAGAGCTTCCCGGGCACGCTGTTTCATCCAGGCCAGGTTGTAGGGGAGAGGCATGGCCAGCAGCCGGCGAAAAGCCAGGGCGCTGCCCGCCTCATCGTTATCCTGGCGCAGGGCCTGAGCCAGGGCGAACTCCAGGACGGGGTGGGCGGGCACGGTCAGGCGCTGCTTTTCCAGCACGCCGATGGCGGCTTTGGCCTCTCCCAGGCGCAGCAAGGCAAGCGCTTCGAGGATCGGCTCCCGGGTGACCGGTTCCTGCGCCGCCAGGGATGTCTCCCACCAGGTCTGAAGTTGAGCCAGGGTCTGGCCGGTTGCGTCTTCCAATCTTTCCGCAAGGTCCTCCGGTCCGCCGGTGTAGAGCTGGCGGAGCAGGTCCTCATCATGCCGCTCCAGCAGGAGGGCGACGAACGAACCGGCCAGCACATAACCGTTGCGATACCTCGAAAAGTGGGCTATGAGGTCGCCCAGGTCGGGAAGAACCCCCCGGGCCAGAAGATCGGCGGCTGAGGCCTGAGGGCTGCCGGGGTGGGATGACAGGGCCACCGCCAGGCCTTCCTCAAGGAATGGCTCGCCCGACCCGGAAAGGTTCCAGTACCACGCCACCACGTGCGCTTCTTCATGTCCCGGTTCCTGGTCCCAGCGCACATGGATCTCCTTTTCGGCGGGGAGGGCGAACGCCAGCGGCCGCCCCAGGAGTTTTTCGCCCTGGCGGCTGGAGCGGTAGGCGTAGATGCGGATGGGACCATCCGGTTCCACCTTCAACGCCTCCACGATGCGCTGGTAGGCCGCTTCCCGCCGGGCCAGAAAGGTGTCCGGATCGGCGGCGATCGGACTGTCAGGCGGGGTCAGAAGAATGAAGTGGAGGCTTTCGGCGCGCGCCCAGCCGGGGTAAACCCGGGCGCGGTTCTCCTCCAGGAGCTGCCGGCGTGCCATGAGACCGGCGGCGGTCTCCGGTGCAGCCTGGTGGCGAAGCTGGCGGCGCGCCGGTGAGCTGCAGGCCCAGGTCGTCGCGAGGATGGCGCACACGGTGAGGGTGGCCGGGAGGGGCTTTAGGGTGCCCATGAGAAGCGCAGTATAGACCAGGGCACACGAGGCATGGAACGCTCCTGTGAGTGCGTTGAGCCCTTGCATGGTGGTGCGAAGACTGTGGTCTCCAGGCCTTCATGATGCTGCTCTTCTGATGGCGCGTGCCGGCTCTCCCACTCTTCCCCGTGGGCTTCAGTAGGTGAAGACGGTGCGGTGGCGCGTGTTGGCGGGCAGGGCCGGCGTGATCCAGTCGCGACGGTAGATCTCCTCCCATACCCCGC
>JAPUKF010000021.1 GCA_027295805.1 Acidobacteriota bacterium
CCGGCACGATGCCATCGGCCACGAGAAACGCAATGGCCCGGAGGTGATCCGCCACCACCTGCAACGAAACCCTGGATTCACCGCCGGCTTGCGGGTCCACGCCGGCTGACGCCGCCACCTGGCCGATGATGGGAGTAAAGAGATCCGTGTCATAGTTGCTCTTCTTGCCCTGGAGAACTGCCGCCAGGCGTTCCAGCCCCATCCCGGTGTCGATGCTGGGGGCAGGCAACCGCTCCAGCCTGCCATCGGCCTGCTGATCGAACTGCATGAAGACCAGGTTCCAAATTTCAAGGAAACGGTCACACTCACAGGCCGGGCCCTGGCAGTCGCTGCGCCCGCACCCGGTGGCGGCACCCTGATCGAAATGCAACTCGGAACAGGGCCCGCAGGGGCCCGTTTCACCCATGCGCCAGAAATTCTCCTTGGCCCCGAGATGGAGAATGCGCTCAGGGGGCAGACCGGCGATCTTCCGCCACAGTTCGGCGGCCTCCTCATCGGCCGGCAAGCCGTCTTCGCCGGCGAAGACGGTGACGGTCAGGCGGCCGGGATCCACGCCATACACCCTCGTGAGGAGATCCCAGGCGTATTCCACGGCGGTCTCTTTGAAATAATCCCCAAAGGAAAAATTCCCCAACATCTCAAAAAACGTGTGGTGCCGGGCCGTGCGCCCAACTTGCTCCAGATCGTTGTGCTTGCCTGAAACCCGCAGGCACTTCTGGGCGGAGGTGGCCCGCACGTAATCCCGCCGCTCATGGCCACGGAAAACATCCTTGAACTGGTTCATGCCCGCGTTGGTGAACAGGAGCGTGGTATCACCAACCGGTACCAGGGGCGCCGAGGGCACCACCCGGTGCTCTCGGCCAGTAAAGTACTCGAGAAATGTTCTGCGTACCTGGTTCCCGCGCATCTCAGTATCTCCCCGCCCTGGCGGTTGCGTCGTCCCGGAGAAAGACGGGATTATAGACGGCGCCGGGGAGGCCGCCAATGACCACCGCTGGCAGGCGGCTGGCGCGTCAGCTGCGGGAGAAATCAAAGGGCGAGTCGTTGCTGCCGGAACCGTCACCTTTCTCATGGAGAGTGCCTTCCATTTCGCCCAAGGAAGCGTCGGCCGTCGATTCGATCCCCTGAATCTTCAGACGGAACTCGTCGGGATTGGTGGCGCGGCGCAGGGCCTCTTCAAGAGTGATGAGGTCCTTTTTGTACAGCTGGAAGATGGACTGGTCGAAAGTCTGCATGCCGTACTGGGATGTACCCGTGGCAATGGCATCCCGGATCAGCTTTGTCTTCTCTTTGACCTCGATGCATTCGCGGATGTACCCGGTGGAACGCAGCACCTCGACGGCGGGAACTCGGCCCTTGCCATCCGCCCGGGGGATCAGCCGCATGGAGATGACCGCCTTGAGAACACTGGCCAGTTGCAGGCGAATCTGCTTCTGCTGGTGAGGGGGAAAGACGGTGATGATCCTGTGGATCGTTTCGGTGGCATCCAGAGTGTGCAGGGTGGAGAGAACAAGATGCCCCGTCTCAGCCGAGGTCAGAGCCGTCTCGATGGTTTCATAGTCACGCATCTCACCCACCAGGATCACATCAGGGTCCTGGCGCAGTGCAGATCGCAGCGCCTGGGCGAAATTCTTGGTGTCCACCTCGACTTCACGCTGATTGACCAGGGACTTCTTGTCCCGGTGGAGAAACTCGATGGGATCCTCAATGGTCATGATGTGTTCGGTGCGCGTCGAATTGATG
Organism: Acidobacteriota bacterium; assembly: GCA_027295805.1. GTDB lineage: Bacteria > Acidobacteriota > Polarisedimenticolia > SMYD01 > SMYD01 > SMYD01. The sequence continues at coordinate 1,744 of JAPUKF010000021.1, forward strand.
TAATCCAGCATGGCTGCCAGGGTCGTGGATTTGCCCGAGCCCGTGGTCCCGGTCACCAGGATCAGACCACGACGTTCCTCTGCCACCGTTTCCATGACCGGCGGTAGGAGCAAATCGCGGACAGTCAAGATCTTGGCGGGAATGACACGGAGAACGAGGCCCACGGCTCCCCGCTGCTGGAAGACGTTACAGCGGAACCGGCCAAAACCAGGAATCGAGTACGCGAAGTCTATCTCCAGATTTTCTTTGAATTTCTGTTTCTGGCGGCCCGACATGATCGCGAACGCCATGGAAATGGTGTCCTCCTGCAGGAGGCGCTTGGTGTCCAGCAGTGGTGTCAGGCGACCATCGACCCGGATGACGGGATGGGATCCAACTTTGAGGTGAAGGTCCGAGGCCCCTCGTTCACAGGCGATCTTGAGAAGATCGTTGATATGCACCGGCAATCCTCCAAAAGAAGGCAGCCGGGCTCGGCAATCGAGCCCCGACGGTCGGGGCTGAATCTAAGTTCGGGCTGAAAGGGAGTCAAGAAAACGGGGGATCAACCCGCCGCCTGGCTCTCCACAGCTTGCAGTGGTGTCAGCCAGCCATGGGAGTCCTCTGACTCTCCCCGGATCAGGCGGAAATAGGCCTCCTGAAGGGTGCGTGTCACCTCACCCCGGCGCCCCGCCCCGACAGTGAGACGATCGACGCTGCGGATGGGCGTGATTTCCGCCGCCGTGCCGGTGAAGAACAGTTCGTCGGCTGTGTAGAGAGCCTCCCGGGGCACACGCTCCTCCTGCACCGTCATTCCTGCGTCCCGAGCTATCCGGATCACCGTGTCCCGGGTGATCCCCGGCAGGATGGAGGAGCTCATGGACGGTGTCAGAAGGCAGCCCTGCCGCACCAGAAAGATGTTCTCCCCGCTGCCCTCGGAAACGAATCCCTGGGCATCCAGAGCGATGCCCTCGGCGAAGCCGTTGCTGACCGCCTCCATCTTGATGAGCTGGGCGTTCATGTAGTTGGCGGCGGCCTTGGCGAGTGTCGGGAGGGTATTGGGTGAAATCCGGGTCCATGTGGAAACCTGCACGTCGACACCATGCTCAAGGGCCTCAGCGCCGAGATACGCGCCCCAGGGCCACACGGCGATATAACAGTCCACCGGACAGGGCAGCGGATTCACACCCATGGAACCATAGCCCCTGAGGATCAGCGGACGGATATAGCCTTCCTGGAGACCGTTCACCCGCAGTGTTTCCAGGGCCGCGGCGGCAAATGCCTCCTGGCTGTAGGGTATTTCCATGCGGTAAATGCAGGCCGAATGAATCAACCTCTGCATGTGTTCCTGCAGGCGGAAAACCGCTCCACCCCTGGGAGTGGCGTAGCACCGGATCCCTTCGAAGACGGAGGACCCGTAATGAACCACATGGGAGAGCACGTGAAGGGTGGCGTCGTCCCAGGGGATGTGTTCACCATTGCGCCAGATCTTTTCGGTCTTCTGTATGCCCATGGGGACTCCCGGAGATGGGATAGCGCACAAAGTTTTTGCTGGCAGGACAACCGCGAACCGGTCTAAAAAGGCTACCAACGGCCATGGAGCCTGTCAAGAAAGCCCGATTTCCCCCAGATCCCCCCAGGCCGCCACGATCAGCGTGCTGGCGGCTGCCGCCGCCGTCCCTGCTCGCAATATTCTCGGGCCGACCCGCGCGGCCCGCCAGCCGCCATCCAGGAGAAGCCGGCGCTCCGGGGCCGAGATTCCTCCCTCGGGCCCCACCAGCAAGGAAGCCGCCTGCTGCCGCCCGTCGCTCAGAAGCTTTCCCAGAGAGGCTCCCGACGGATCCAGAAAGAAGGCCGCCTCAGGGCCGGCCCGGGCAATTTCCCGGAGTGAAACCGGGTCATGTAACTCCGGGAGAGTGGTGCGGCCACACTGTTTCACCGCTTTGGCCACCACCCGTCGCCAGCGGTCCATGGGTGCCCTGCTCTGCCGGCCCCCCTGGCAGCTCGCCATGATCACCGGGCGTATGGCCGCCGTACCCAGCTCCACCGCCTGGCGCAGCATGGCCTCCATGCGGCGGCTCTCGTGCAGAACAGCCGGCATGAGAGTCAGCGGGAAGCTCGTCTCGGTGGCCGTGGCAACAGGAAGGCAATGGCCGATTCCCCAGCCTTCGGTTCCCTCGGCGAGCCTACCTATCCAGGCCCCACCCTGTCCATCGGTCACTTCCACCGCCGCGGTCTCCCCCTGCCGCCGGGACCGCACGAGGTGGTGGGCTTCCTGCGAAGGGAGGGACAACCATCCACGGCCGTCCGGACAGGCATGCGGCACCAGGACTCGCAGCAAACGTGCCGGCCGGCGGGTGATGAGCAGCGCCCCCCATTCGTCGGCGTGCCGGCGCTCCAGCTCAACGCCGCCCCAGAGCACGGCTTCCCTCACGACCGTATCCAGTTGCTCTCGCAGCAGGCCGGAAAGGATGAGTAGCCCGCCGGGCTCCAGGCGGGACATGAACTCGGGCATGAGAGACACCAGAGTGTCACGCTCGATATTGGCCACCATGGTGCGAAACCTGTGGTCCGGCCGCAACCCCGCCAGGGAACCCGCCACCAGGAGGATCTCCGTGGCATCATTCCCTGCCAGGGTCCGGCGGGCGACGGTGCACGCCACCAGATCGCGCTCCACGGCCAGCACCGGACGCGCGCCCAGGTGGTACCCCAGCACGGCCAGGACGGCGGTCCCGGCACCCAGATCCAGGAGCGGAGCACCGGCCTCGACGAATTCCTCCAGCATCTCTGCGGCCAGCCGGGTCGTGGGATGCTCCCCCGTTCCGAAGGCGCGCGCCCGCGGCAGGCGAATGCCGGTGCGGCCCGCCAGCGGCCTGGCGGCACCGGGTAGCGCAGCGAAGCGACGCCCCAGGGGTATGGGCAGTTCGGTCCCGGCCACGGCAGCAACCCAGTCCGAGTCCTCCTCCGCCAGGCTCTCCACCGTGACCGGCACCCTCGGCCCGGCAGATTGAATCCACCTGGCCAGAAGATCCCGCGACGCGCCATCGGCGAACGTCACCACCAGA
>JAPUKF010000210.1 GCA_027295805.1 Acidobacteriota bacterium
GGCTGAAACGCCTTCCCACGAGTCCTCTCCGACCGACGATTCCCCGTGGATCCTCTGGATCGCGGAGAATGATGAAGAGACACATCTGGCCGTGCGCGGCCGAGGAACAGGGTTGCACTGCGAGAAGTTCCGGCAGCTCGCACAGGCCTCGCTGGAAACCGGGAGACGCCTGATCATCGACCTCTCGGGCTGCACTCACCTCGACAGTGCGTTCCTTGGGACCCTTCATGAAATTGTCACCAGCACAGTGGAGGGGCGCATCTCCGTGCTCACGCCATGCGAGGCCGTGCGCCGTCTCTTCGCGGAGCTGGGCCTCAAGCGCGTCCTCGACGCAATTCAAGAAGAACCTGCCGAGCCGCCGTGCCCACCTTCTCCTGTCAGGCAGGATCCGCCTGCGCGCGAGAGTCAGCAACGGCTCCTGCGGGCGCACGAGGTTCTCTCGGAACTCAGCGACGAAAACCGGGAACGGTTCGCGGGAGTCGTGGCAGCTCTGCGTGCGGAGCTGGGAGAGGACGCCGGCTGACAAAATCCAACTATATGGGAGCTCTGAGTCCTCATCCCTGCAGTGGAAGCTCCGGGATGGGCACAAAACACGCCGGCAGCCGCTGGGCCATCTCAAGCCCGAAGACGAGGTTCTTCCCATCGCGGTTTCCTCGCCGACCCCGATCCCTGGCGCGGGCCTGCTCGTCGTTTCCGGACGACGGGCGTTGAGCAGGCAAGAAGCGGACCGCCATCAACGACCGGCAGTCGACCAGCTCGGTTGCCCTGGCTTCCTCGACACCCACAGCGAAGCCTGCCAGGTAGTCGGGGTCACTGCTCACACGGTTGACCACCCGGGAGGTTTCCTCCACCGCCTCGTCGATCCTGGCCTGAATGGACTCGTTGATCCGGTTCGCCTGCCAGACCGCGTGTTCTCGCAAAACGGTGTCGTAGTCGTCGGGATAGGACGCCATCTGCCGCCTGTTCCAGGAGGGTGACTGCTCGGCCTGTTCCAGGCGGTTGTGTCGCTCGAGAATTGCCTCCAGCGTTCTCTCGACCTCCGCTGAATCCTTCTTCTTGACTGTCTGGCGGGACAGCTCCACTTCCAGTTCAATCCTGCAAGGTACCTCGTTGTAGAGAGTGAAGGGACCATCTTCATAGGGAACGAGAAGCGGCTCGGGGACCGACAGCAGCACGTCGACCCGGGAGCGATGCACATTGATCTTGTCCACTTTGGCCAGTTCGCCGATCTGAAACCGATGGGCGCCACCGCTCTTGACCAGACTGCCGTTGATGCGGTTATTGGTGTACATCCCTCGGCAGTCGGAATAGGTCTCGACACCGGTGATCACCCAGGCCCCCAGCAGTCGCGCCCGGATCTCCCGCTCCATATCGGCTGCAGGAGACGAGACGGATGCCAGAATAATGACAACCACTGCCAGTCCAATCTGCCGTACGCCATATCTCATGTGCGAAACCTCAGCCGTTGTTCCATGCTGTCTCCGTGTAAGGGTCTCCCCTGCTAACCTAAAACCCTTCCCCGGGAAGTCAAATCCGGAATAGCACAAGGCTGGTTCAACTCGCCCCAGGCCCTGTCGCTGAGTAGAAAAAAGCCGTTACTCGGCGATGCTGTCCATGAACATGGCGATGGATTCAGGGACAGGCGGTGATGACACGCAGTGTGCCGTCTGAATCCGTTCCCCAGGTGCCCGTGCTGCACGCATTGACGGCACGGACAAAGTAACGAAGCACTCTGCCGGGGAGTGGCGCGTCTGTATCTGACACGAAAGTGGAGATAAGTCCCGCTCCCAGACAGGTGGGGTCTGTGCCGGCGCCGGCCGGAGTGCCCTGGCCACCTTCCCGGTAAACGTCGTAGGTTGTGCCGCTGCCGGCGGCATAAGCGGCGGTTGTCCAGTAGAGAGTGCTGCTGTCAGGGAAGTAGAGGTCCATCACCTCCGGGGGGTCGGCGAAGGCCGTGCCGTCGCTCGGTGCACAGTCACAGATGTCGCCATGGCCATCACCGTCGGTATCGGTCTGGCTACCGCTGACCGTTGGGCAGTTGTCATCCGGATGGAAGACGCCATCACCATCGATGTCCACCTCCAGTTCGTATGCCCGGTGAATCGAGCCAATGATGATATTGCTCCACCGGGTGACGTTGCTGTGGAGCTTGGCGGCGTAGTTGACGGAGATACCGCCGCCCAGCCGGATGACCCCTGGATCCAGGGTGGAATGCAGGAGCATCAGACCACCGCCGGTGTCGTAGTCGATCACCGGATCCTGTGGCGGGACAGGCGACAGGAAGGAGTGGTCGAAGAATAGTGGGAAGGTCGCACCGGTAGCGCCGATGGGGCGCTCCCAGATCTTCTGGGAGTTGGAGGATAGGTTGTAGAAATACCAGATACCACTGGAGGAGTTCCGGAGCTCCAGGTCCCGCACCGCGGTCCCGGTGATGCTGCCGTGGAGCACCGCCCAGGTCCCGCCGCTGAGATTCTCTCCGTGGCCCATGGTGATCTGGTTGTCCCGAAAGACGACATTCATGGCGATGTTGGCCAGAGCATTGAAGCTGCCACCAGCGAGACCGTACTGAGCTTCGGCAATCTCACTGTTGATGATCATGTTCTCCGAGCACTGAGTCGGCGTATCCAGACCGAAGCCGATGGCGTACTTGCCACCGATGAAGCGACAGTCGTAGAACTGCACCTCCTGGGTGGCGTGTCCAAAACCGGATTTGTTCTCCAGGGCCACATTGGGTGCCTGGATGGGGCTGGCGTCCGCCGGATCGTAGGCGGCAGTGACGAAGCTGATCCCCTGAACCGTGGCATCGGCCATCCCCTCGCTGAGAAACACCGACCCCTTGTCAGCCAGATCCCGGGCGATGGTGGCCAGAGCCTTGACGCTGCCACCA
>JAPUKF010000211.1 GCA_027295805.1 Acidobacteriota bacterium
CGCCGCGCCCTCGTGCAGAATGCGGCCCCCAGGAGGGAACCGCTATGTCCCGTCGGCCGCGCCTTTTGCATCAACCGCTGTGCTCTGCCCTTGCGGTTGTCGTTCTGCCCACGGTCGCCCTGCTGACGTCGGCCTGTGGTCCGGCGGCCCCGCCGGCCTCGGGCCCGATCCGCCTGGTCGATCTCTTTCACTCCGAGGACCTTGAGGGAACGGAGGGGCCGGCAGCGCCCCCCATGCCGCCCCTGGAGTGGGACTTTACCCTTGCGGAGACGGCGATCGGTGAGTTCGTCTGGGAGGCGGGCCCGGGTGTGAGCAACCTTGCCCTGGCTGAGAAGCGGCTCGCCGGCCGCGCCACCACGGATTTCCCCATTCTGCACGTGCAGTCCCAGGGGCCGCTCTCGGCGGACCTGGTGCATGCCGTGGAGATCCGGATGCGCGTGTCGACCGGGACCAACCTCTGGTTCACCTCGCGCGGCGAGGAGGAGATCGACCTGAATGCGCTGGCGGAGGAATGGCCCCACGAACTTGCGCCCATCACTACCCCCATCATCGCCGGGGATGAGATGCGCACCTACGTCCTGCGCCCCCGCCTGCCCCTCCAGGCCACCAGCCTGCGTCACATCCTTATCCGCCCCACCGATGTCGCCGACAGCCGCTTCGAGATCGAGTCCATACGTATCATCCGGCGGCATGAGCACCTGGCCCGCATCCGCTCCGGCGTGAGCTGGCAGGGATTGGCGGAGATCTACCGGGAGACACTCGTCACGCGCTCGCCGGAAGTGGCGCGCTTCACCTTTGCCGTTCCAGACGGAGGTTGGCTTGATCTGGCCGTGGGCACCATCGAGAAAAATCCCGTGATATTCCAGGTGGATCTGCTGTCGCCCGGCGGGGATGAACCGGGACAGCGGCTCATGACGCGCACCCTGACCCGCCCGGATCGCTGGGAGGAGATACGCGTCGAGCTGGCCGGTCTGGCGGGCCGGCAGGTGACGTTGACGCTGTCGCTGGCGGCAGAGAAGCGCGGAGCACTGGGATTCTGGGGCTCGCCGGTGGTGCGTGTGCCGGCTCCACCGGCGGTGTCCCGCAGTACGCGGCAGGCCGGAGTCGCCTACGCCACCGGGACGCTCGCACCGCCTCAGGGTGTTATTCTCATCTGGGCCGATACGTTGCGCCAGGATCACCTGGGAGTGTATGGGTATGACCGTAACACCTCCCCCCACCTGGATCGGATGGCCACCGACGGTGTTCGTTTCACCCAATGCACCACACAGGCCACGTGGACCAAAGTTTCCACTCCCTCGCTCATGACATCTCTTTATCCCCTCACCCACGGTGTGCGCGAGTTCTCCGGGCGCCTGCCTGCCTCGGCCGTTACCCTGGCGGAGATCTTCCGGGAAAACGGCTACGCCACGATCTCCTTGACCTCCAACCTGTTCACCGGCAAGTTCACCAATCTGCACCAGGGGTTCGAGACAGTGTACGAGCCGGGCTCCCTCTCATCTCCGGAGTCCAGCAAGACAACCCGGGAGAGGATGGACCAGTTCCTGCCCTGGCTGGAAGCCCATCAGGACACGCCGTTCTTCACCTTCCTCCATATTTATGACCCTCACGATCCGTACCGTCCCGAGCCCCCGTACGACACCCTGTGGGCCGATCCAGCCTGGCGGAAGGAGCACGAGGAGCAGATGCAGGCGGTGCGTTCATCCATCCAGGACCCCCTCTTGAAGATGTTCGGCATGCCCAACCGGGCCGAGCTGACCCAAGCCGGTCTGGATCCGGACCTGTACGTCAGCCGGGAACGGGATTGGTATGACGGTTCCATCCGGGCCATGGACGCGGAGATCGGACGCCTGCTGGAGCGCCTCCGGGAACTCGGTCTGGCGGAGCGGACGCTTGTCATCTTCACTGCCGATCACGGTGAGGAATTCATGGAGCACGGCCGCATGTTTCATGGCCAGAGTGTCTACGGTGAGCTCACCAGGGCCCCGCTCATGGCCTGGTGGCCCGGGACCCTTCCCGCCGGACAGGTCGTGGATGCCATCGTGCAGACTGTGGACATCATGCCGACCGTCCTGGAGCTGGCGGGGCTCAATGAGCCCGAGACGATCCAGGGCCGCAGCCTGGTGAGGATGATCATGGGCCAGGAGAACGTGCCGGCCGCCCTGGCAGCACAGGTGCCTGCGTTTTCCGAGAAGGCCGCCACGGTGGAGACGGCAGGGCCTCCGCCTCGGGATACGGAGTCTTACAGCATCGTGCTGGACGACTGGAAGCTGATCCAGAACCTACACCGTCCCCCGAACCAGCCCGAGTTCGAGCTGTTCCACCACCGTCAGGATCCGCTTGACCTGTCCGACGTGGCAGGGGAGCACCCGGAGGTGGTCAGGGAACTCGCCGCCCGGCTTGATGCTCTGCGGGTCGAGGCGACGGCGGCCCGCCTGAAACCCGACAGCAAGGCAGTTGACGGGCTGTCGGCCGATGACCTGGAGCGCCTCCGGAGCCTGGGCTACATCCAGTAGTGGCCGGCCCGGCGATGCCCGGCGAGCCCGGCCGATTCAGGGCAGGGGCACTTTCTTCTTCAGTTCTTCGGTCCAGTTGAGGACCACCGCGGCCACCGGCACATCGGACGCGCCCTCTTCGGGCTGGATCATGAGAAACCGCCGGGCATCGGGGAAGATATCGTAGCTCACGTCAAAGAACGAGGTGGCTCCGGAATCTCCCCACAGCGGGATCTGAAACAGCATCTCCGGTGTCCCGGGACGGAAGCCGCTGGTGGAGTCGATGCTCACCCGCATCATCTTGTTGACGTTCAGGTAGAACAGCTCGGTGCCGTCATCGGACCAGCGAGGCTCGGTGCCCCCCTCGGCGGAAATTTGCCACTTCCCGGAGGTGCCGACGACCGGACGGACGTAGATCTCCAACCGGTTGCTCTCGTCGGACACATAGGCCAGCCAGTTGCCGTCGGGGGAGAAGCTGGCCATCCACTCGTCAAAGGATGAAGTGACGAATGGTCTCATCTCCTCGCTGCCGTCCAGGGGGTAGATATATAGATCGGATGCGCCCGTGAGACGGTCGACGGCAAGCAGGCGTCCGTCGGATGAGATGGAGGTGGGAAGGAGTTGTACCTCGTCTCCCAGGATCAGTTCCGGCTGGCCGGTTCCATCAGAGGGTTTGCGCAGGATGCGGAGGGCCTTGTAGCCGGTAGAGATCTTGGCATTGGAGGAGGCGTAGTAGATCTGGGAACCATCGGGAGACCAGACTGGATTCAGGTTGTTGCCCTCGAATGTGAGCCGGTTCATGACGAGGCGCTCCAGGTCGTACAGCCAGAGATCCTGTGTCTTGTCGCCCAGCACTACCACGGCAAGCTTCTTGCCATCGGGAGACAGGTTGGGCTGGATGTAGGCCCTAGGCGGAGCCTGGATGTCTTCGATGTTCCCTTCCCGGTCCACCCAGACGAGCTTGCGCTGGGTCTGGCGCTCATCACCTGGCACATAGATCAGGGTGCCGTTGTCGGCGA
>JAPUKF010000212.1 GCA_027295805.1 Acidobacteriota bacterium
GCATGCCGCCGCGAGTCATGGCGAGGAAGGAAAGTGCCTGCAGGAGACCGGCCGCGCTTCCGGCCAGCGCTCCGCCTATGGCGGCGCTACCCCAGCGCCGGCCGGCAAGGTGCATGGCGTCGCGGCCGCGCAACAAGAGGAGACGCACCAGGGTCATGACTGCTCCGGGCCGCTGAAGAGCAGAGGCCCGAGACGGGCCAGCGAGATCCGGCCGTGTCGCCCCCAGCAGGTCCTGCAGTTCTTCAGAAAAACGGGACCCGTCTACCCGGGCAGCCTCCGGGCCGTCAGCCTCTCCGTAAGCCGTGCCGGGGGGCAGGGCACTCATGTCATTCTCTTCCATCACCTCCGCGTAAATGAACTGGTATCCCCGGCGCGCCGCCGTGCGCAGGAACACGGGCTGTCGCGAGTCATCTCCCAGAGCGCGACGCAGGGTCCGGATGGCCTGGGAGAGAGCTCCGTCGGAGACCACCACATCGGCCCAGACCCGGTCCAGGATCTCGCGCCGTTCCACCAGGCGATGGCGCTGCTGCAGGAGCAGGAGCAGAAGATCAAAATAGCGGGGAATGAGGGACACATCCTGCCCCTCATTCTGCAAACGGCGCTGGGCCGGGGAGAGAAGAAACGGCCCGAAGCGATAGCGCGGAGCGGGGACCGTCAAGACCCGGGCTCCACCTTCGCCATGGCAGCGGCTATCTCCGGCCGCACCTGCTCAAAACCGGCCAGCAGAGCAGCCTGCATCTGTCGCACCACACCCTCTACCCGGGTTGCCGTCACCGCGGTCTCATTCTCCAGCCGCCGGCGGTAGACTTCCCGGCCGTGGGAGTCGGTCAGCGCCAGGTCCAGGCGGAAACGGATGCTGGGGCCCGACGGCAGATCGATCTCCTCAAGACGTACCAGGCGCCCTCTCAGGCTGAAACCACCTTCCCTCACGCCTGCAACGCGCTGGAAGCGGGCGCCGCCCGTGCCGTCGAGAGCGGCAGCGGCCAGATCCGCCACCATGTCCTGCAGGGGGACAGCCCAGCGGTCATAGGGATAAAAGCGCACACGCAGGTCATCGCTGCCCACCCGGTAGACCACCCTGTCCTGGTCATAGGGCGGTGCCACCGTGAACGGCTCGACCCAGACCGCAGGCGCCGACACCGGCAGAGCCGACGTGGCGCGGGTTTCCAGCAGGTAATAGCGGGTGGTCGGAACGGACCCGCAGGCCGTCATGCCCAAGGTGATCAGGATCGCCATGGCGATTGCGCCGTTCCGTTGCTGCCCCTTCACGGTCTCTCCCCCTGGACTCCATCGCCGGGCCGCCGGTCCGGCAGGTTCTTGATGCGTACAAGACTGTAGGGATGTTCCTTGACCTGCTGGCTGAACTCCCTCAGATTGGCCACGGTCTGCTGCAGGTCATGGAGCGTCTGTTCGATCTGGAGACGGTTTTCGCCGACCACACCCAGGGTATCCCGGGCCGCCACCAGCCCCTCTTCCCCGGCAACCAGCAGGCGAGTCAGACGCTCACCGTCGGGTCCCAGGGAGGCTTCCAGGTCGGCAGTGAGGCGCTGCACCGAATCCATGATGGCCGGCAGGTCCTGGAGGCCTTCGTCCACGTTGCCGACAATGCTTTCCAGTCTGTCCATGGTCACTTCCAGCCGGGGCATGGTGGTGTCCATGGTGCGGTGCAGGTCGGCAAGGATTGCGGTGACGTGGGCCGCGTTTTCCTCGGACAGCATGCTCCCGATCCGCTCCAGCAGGGGGCCCGCTTTTTCGTTGATCTGGCTGACCAGGCGGTTGGTCTCATCCACCAGGTCGATCACTTTGACCGACAGTTCATTCACGCGGGACAGGGCCGCATCCATGCTCTGTCCTGCCGCGCCGGGAATCTCGGCAGCGGCCGCTAGGGGTTCTTCCAACTCCCCGGGCTCGATTTGGAGAAAGGGTGCCCCCAGCAAACCGGCTGTGGACTGATAGGCATGCGCGTCGGCGCGCAAGGCCACGTCAAGGGGCAGGCTGATCTCCAGGAGAACCGGGAGCCGGTGCCCGGGCCTGAGTCGCACCCGATTGATACGCCCCACCTTCACGCCCGCGCTGCGGACCTCGTCACCAGCCCGCAGCCCGCCGGCATCCTTCATGGCCACGTGGCGTGTCACCTGTTGCGAGCCGCCCAGTGGCTGCCCGGCCAGCCAGAAAGTGCCGATGAGCAGGGTCGCCGCAGCTACCAGCACGAACAGACCGACAAGGACATCATCCTTGGGACCTCTTGGCTTCATGGTGTCTCCGCAAAGAAACGGCGCAGGCCGTGGGCGCCCTCCAGGCTCTCTGGGGGTCTGCGGTCCAGAAAACGGCGCACGAGGGGATGGTCGGAGGCTCGCACCTGCGCGGGCGTGCCACTGACCAGAAATTTGCCCTCATGCATCAAAGCCACCCGATCGGCGATGACAAAAGCACTCTGCATCTCATGGGTGACCACCACCATGGCCACCGGGTTGATCGCCTTCAAGGCCAGCAGCAACTGATCCAGACCGGCGGCGGTGATGGGGTCGAGGCCCGCCGAAGGCTCGTCGAACATCAGGACATCAGGGTCAAGGGCCAGGGCCCGGGCCAGGGCCGCCCGCTTGCGCATGCCACCGCTGATTTCAGAGGGTAGCTGATCCATGGCTTCTTCGAGACCCACCATGCCCAGCTTGATGCGTGCCAGGATGCGACGGGTGGAGGCGGGAAGCCGCGAGAACTCCAGCAAGGGCATCTCAACATTTTGTGCCAGCGTCAACGAACCGAACAACGCTCCACCCTGGAACGCCATGCCCAGGTTCCGGCGCGCGGTACGCACCGCTCGATCTGACGCCGCGCAAAGATCAACGCCGGCCAGAAGAACACGGCCCTGGTCGGGTCTCTCCAGCCCGGCCAGGCAGCGAAGAAGCGTGCTCTTGCCACAGCCGCTGGGTCCCAGGATGACCACCGTCTCGCCGGCCCGCACCTGCAGGTCCAACCCGGCGAGCACCGTTCTGCCACCCAGTTGCTTGTGGAGCCCCTCGGCTCGCACCAGCACCCGGCCGTCGTTCTCAGCCTTGGACATAGAACACCGCCGTGACCAGGAGGTCGATCACGATGATCAGGACAATGGATCGCACCACCGCCGATGTGGTCGCCCGCCCCACTTCATCAGCGCCACCTCCCACCGCCAGACCCAGCCTGCAGCCCACCAGCCCGATGATGCCTGCAAAGGCCACCGACTTCACCAGGCCCGTGTAGATGTCCCGCAGCTCCAGGGCCGCGGCGGCATCGCTCAGAAAGATACCCCCGGCCTGGTGCAAGGTCAGAAGGGAGGCCGTCATGCCGCCCAGAATTCCCATGACATCGGCAAAGATAACCAGGCCGGGAAGCGCTATGAGCAAGGCGATGAGACGCGGCACAACCAGGAAAGCGTAGGGGTCCACGCCCATCACCGTCAGGGCATCGACTTCCTGGGACACCTTCATGGTGCCGAGCTCCGCTGCGATGGACGAGCCGTACCGCCCCGCCACAATGATGGCTGTCAACAGGGGCGCCATCTCACGAGTCACCGCGATGGCCACCAGATCGGCGACCAGGGATTCGGCCCCCAGCTTCTGCAGCTGAAAGAGTGATTGCAGGGCCAGGATCATCCCCACCAGAAAGGAGATGAGCGCCACCAGCGGCAAGGATCCGGCGCCGGCCCTCGCCGTCTGGGCGATGGTGGCGCCCAGACGCATCCGTTCTCCGCGCAGCGGGCCCAGGAACATCCGATCCAGGCTGACCACCACGAGTCCCCAGAGCGCCCCGGTTTCCTCCAGAAATCGGCGGGTGGCCGCACCGACTCCCCGCGCGGCGGCGGTCAACATCAGGCCTTGGCCTGTTCCTGGAGTTTTCTCTCGACTTCGGCGGGCGAGTCGCAGCAGCACTCCAGCGCATCCACCAGTCCCGACAGTCGAAAGAGATTGCGCACCGACTGGCTCGGCTGGCAAAGAAAGACCTTGGAACCCCGCCGCCGGCCCTCCGTGAGCAGTTCCACCAGAACGGCCGCGGCGGCCGTGTCCAGGTTTTCAACTCCGCTCATTTCCAGGACCATCCCCCGCGGGCGCTGGCTTTCCAGCACCCGCATGAGACCGCGCCGGAGTTCATGGGCATTCTCATAATCGATGCTGCCGGAGATGGCGGCGACGATGCTATCCGTCATGCCGGGCATGGGATTCGAATGGAGAGAGAACCTAGGAGTGGCTCGCCTCATGATGCTCCAAGTGAATGAACCGGATGCCGGCCACCGAGCCTGCCGGTGAGACAGCGCACCAGTGCCCAGGATAATACCCCACAAGAAGGGCGAAGTCCTTCGGCAGCCGGTCCTGGACCGGGGATATCGGCACGGGGGTCGAGACTCTCCGGTCGCAGGACATCCCGTCAAGCCTTTTTGAGAGTCCAGGCTGTGGACCGGCTCCTGCCCTTCGATCACCATTTCGTGATCGGCCATTATTATATATACAAAATTGATAACTAGCCTACCCATTCTACCATTTATACATACATTCGCTACAGGGCCTCCTGAATGTTTGTGCACAATCCGGCGAGGAGAAGGCTCACGATCCTCAGGATCGTGCTGACGGCAGGTCTGCTTGCCGCGTGCCTCCGTGCGCCGGACGCTGCGCTTCGCAAGATAGGCCTGCAAGCAGGGACCCTGGTCGGTTATGATTCCAATCCGCTGCGCCTGTCCGACAACCGGACGGCTGCTGCCTTCAGCGAACTGCGGCTCGACAGCGTCGCCGACCTGGATGTGCATCAGTCGGCGGGCTTCCTCATCGAACTCCACGGCCGCCTGCGCCTCCACGAACAACCCGCCGCCGGCGCTGACTATCAGCAGATGGATCTGCGCGCCGGCTTCGACTGGATGCCTTACCGCAGCACCAGCAGCCACGTGGCGGTGGCTCTGGGAGGTCTCTACCGGTCGCGGCGCACCACCTTTCTCGACCCCACCAGCGGCCAGGACTATGTGCTGGTGGAGGATCCCGCCACCACACCGCCTACGACCATCAACCTGGCCGAACGGCTCGACCTGGACAGCGCCGGCGCGTTCCTGAACATGCGCTGGCAAACGTCCCGGCGCTTGCAATTTGCCGTTGACTCGGAGTACCGCCGGGACGATCACCGCCAGGACTATCGGGAAAGCCCGGTCGTGAGTTCGCTGGACGCGCGGCGGCTCGCGGTGATGCCTGGCGCTGTCATCACTTTGCACAACCTGGCGCGCCTGCGCCTGGCGGCAGGAGTCACGCACCTGGACTACGACGAGCGGCTCGCTCTTGACAGCCAGGGGAACGAGGTTCCAGGGACCACAAGGACCTACGATTACACCACCTACCGTCTGGCCCTGGACCTCCTGCCGGCACCCCGCTGGGACCTGCGCCTCGGCTTGCTGCAGACCGCTCGGGACGATACCTTCGCCGGCTATTACACGTTCCGGCAGCGATCCGCCTGGATGTCGGTGCGGCGCCCGATTGGCCAGCTCCACCTGTTACAGGGTTACCTGTCCCTCGGCGAGTTGAACTATGCAACCGCCACGGTCACCGGCGATCCCGGCGGCGAGGTGCGCAGCAGCGAAGTGCTGCAGTTCGTCGGCCGCTACCGGCGCAAAATGACATCTGCCTGGACCCTCTTCGTGGAAGGCGGCTTCCAGAAGAGCACGAATCCCGATCCTGTCTACGCCTACGACCGGGGCTGGAGCCTGGTCGGCATCACGTTCCGCCATTGAGGTGCCTCATGAACACTCCAACGCTCAGTCGCCGGCTCTACCCGGCTCTCGCCTGCTTCTTGATCATCGGCCCAATCCTGGCCGCCGCTCCGGATACGCAGTGGACCGTTCTCTCCGCCTCGGGCAGTGTGGAATTTACCCGTGACCAGGCCGCCGGTCTGGCCTGGGAGACCCTGGTACGAGGCGCCCGGCTGCCCGGCGCGGCAGCTCTTCGCACGGGCGCCGACGGCCGTGCCACCCTCGCCCTCGGACGCAGCCTGATTCTTGTCGATCCCGACAGCAGGCTGGAACTTCCAAGCCGTTCCTCGCCCCTGAGGCCGTTGCGCGTCTACCAGGCGAGCGGCTCGGCAAACTACGACATCCACAAGGGCCGCCGCCAGCGCTTCCAGGTGATCACGCCCTACCTGGTGGCCGGCGTCAAGGGCACCGTGTTCCGGGTGCAGGTCGGTGAGAAGTCGAGTTCGGTTCTTGTCACCCAGGGCGTGGTGGAGGTCTTCTCCCTGCGTGGCGATCTAGGCGTGGATGTCCACGCCGGCCAGCAGGTCCACCTGGATGCCCTGCCCGGTGCCATCCCCCGTCTGGCGCCTGCACCTTCCGAGGACCGGGAGAGACTGGACCTCGTGTCCCGCATCGGCCGCGACCAGTACCAGGAGGCTCGCCGCAACGGCACCTTCGCCAAGCCCGAACCGGGATGGGTGATGGTGAACGGTTTCCTGGACAGAGACGATGGGTCAGCAGACGTGATCTCGACTCGTGAAGACCTGTCTGAGAACGGCGACGACCTGCTGGCGGACGACAAGGATGGCAGCCTGCTGGACGATGATACCGAGCTCACGCGTGAACTGGAAAAAGAGGAGAGCCTCTTGGAAGAGGAACGTATCGAGAAATTCCAGGATCCGGCCAAGGGAGCGTCAGCCAGCGACCCACAGGCTTCAGGCACCAGCCGCTGAGTACCGGCTCCGCGATCCGCATCATGCACCCCGCTCGCCGACTACTCCGCGCCCTCAACCTACCTCTGCTCTGTGGCGCGGCGGCCGTTGCCGTGTGGGGGACGGGTGCGCTCCAGCCGGTGGATCACGCCTTCACCGACCTCCGGTTTCGACTCCTGAGCCGCCCGGCCAGTGGCCGGATTGTGGTGGTGGCCATCGATCCCACCAGCCTGGAGGCGATGGATATCTGGCCCTGGCCGCGGGGCGTGCATGCCACGCTCCTTGAGAACCTTCTCGGGGCCGGGGCCAGCAGCGTGGCCTTGGACCTGGACTTCAGTTCCCGCTCCACGCCTGGCGAGGACCGGGAACTGGCCGCAGCCCTGGCTGCGGCAGGACGGCAGGTCATCCTCCCTGCCTTCGTCCAGTGGGACACACCTCCCGACGGCCGCCGCCTGGTGGCCTCGGTGCCCCTGCCCGAATTCAGCGAGCATGCCCGCCTTGCGTCCATCAACATCGTGCCGGAGGGGGACGGCAGAACCCGCCGTTACCGGCGCCAGTTCGTCATCGAGGGCCGCACCCTTCCCTCTCTGGCCGTGGCCCTCTCGGGAGAGGGGACGGAATCCGGCGGGCCGTTCAGCATCGATTTCGGGATCCGGGCCGAGGAGATCCCCCGGCTTTCCTACCTGGATGTGCTCACCGGGCAGTTCGATGTGGATCAGGTCCGGGACCGTGTCATCCTGGTGGGCGCCACCAGCGTGGAACTGGGTGACCAGGTCAGCGTGCCCATCCACACTATCCTGCCCGGTGCGATTGTTCAGGCCCTGGCCTTCGAGTCGCTGGCACAGGGCCGTGCCCTGGCACGCTCCGGTCCCGTCCCGGTCACCCTCTCCATACTGGTCGTGGTTCTGGCGTTCGGTGGGGCGGTCAGCGGACACAGCTGGCGGCTCTCCCTCGCAGCTCTCCTGGGCGCCGGCGTGGCCATCCTCGCCGCATCCATCGCAACCCAGGGCCTCCTACCCGTGGTGCCGTCGGTGGCGCCGCCTCTCCTGGCCGTAGGACTCTGCTTCGCCTCCGGCCTGGCACGCCGGCTGGACCGCCAAGGCCTGCGCCTCCTCTGGCAGCGCCAGTTGATTCGCCAGAGAGATCTTCTCATCGACCAGGTGATGTCCAGCAGCTTCGATGCCATCCTGACCCTTGATCGCGAGCGGCACGTCATGTCGGCCAGCGCCGCTGCCTGCCGGCTCTTCAGCCGCACCTCCCATGAACTCACCGGCATGCCCCTGGACGACCTGATCCATGCCGACTTCGGCGGGCGGCGCCTGGATCGGGTCACCGGTATTCGTGCCAACGGTTCCACCTTCCCGGCGGAAATGGTGCTCAACGACGTGCGCCTGGAGAACGGCGAGATTCACGTGGCCCTGCTGCGCGATGTGAGCGAACGGAAGGCCCAGGAAGACGCCCTGCGCCATCGTGCCACCCACGATGCCCTGACCGACCTTCCCAATCGCGTACTTCTCCAGGAGCGCATGAAGGCGGCTCTGGCCACGTGCAGTCGCCTGGCGGTGTTCATCCTCGACCTGAATCGCTTCAGGGAAGTCAACGACACCCTGGGGCACCACACCGGGGACGGGCTACTCCGGGACGTGGCCCGCCGGCTGCGGGAGGCAGTGGAGGAAGACGCCACTCTGGCCCGTATCGGGGGCGACGAGTTTGCCCTGCTGCTGCCCGGGGCGGATGAGCCGGCAGCCGGCGAGGCGGCAGACCGCATACAGGCGTCACTGACACAGCCGTTCGTCTTGAAGAACCTGTCCCTTGACGTGGGGGTGAGCATTGGGATCGCTCTCTACCCGGAGCATGGCACCCTGGCAACTGAACTCCTGCAGCACGCCGATGTGGCCATGTACCATGCCAAGAACCAGTGCTGCGATACCACCATCTACGACCCAAAGGAAGACAGGCACAGCGTCCGTCACCTGACCCTGGTGGGCGATCTCAAGAATGCCATCCACAACAACGGGCTCAGCCTGGCTTACCAGCCCAAGCTCTCCTGCGCCACCGGTGAGACGGTCGGCATGGAAGCTCTGGTGCGCTGGCACCACCCCGTACATGGGCCTCTGCCGCCCGAGGACTTCATCCGCGTGGCGGAGAATACGGGTCTTATCCAGCCCCTCAGTCTCTGGGTTCTACGCACGGCGCTGGGCCAGGCCCGCCGCTGGCGCGATCGTGGCTGGCACCTGCCGGTGGCGGTGAACCTCTCAGTACACAACCTGAAGGATGGACACCTGCCCCAGGTTCTCTCCGAACTGCTGACTGAATGGGACCTTCCCCCAGAACTCCTCACCCTGGAAGTCACCGAGAGCGTGCTCATGGAAAACCCTCAGCGCACCCTTGAAGTGATAGAAGCCGTGGCCCGCCTGGGTGTGCGCATCTCCATCGACGACTTCGGCACCGGCTATTCCTCTCTGAGCTACCTGAAGCGCCTGCCGGCCCGGGAAGTGAAGATTGATCGGGCCTTTGTCCTGAACATGGATTCGGATATGGATGACCTGGTGATCGTGCGCTCCATCATCGACCTGGCCCACAACCTGGGACTGGAAGTGGTGGCCGAGGGCGTGGAACGGGAGGTTGTCTGGCACCAGCTGGTGGAAATGGGCTGTGACTTCGGCCAGGGATACTTTTTCAGCAAGCCCAGGGAGGCAGCTCGGTTCACCTCCCTGCCCCGTGCCCACGTGCGCTCCCTCACTGATTCCCTGCCCGGCGGCTCACCGGCCTAGACAACCCTACCCCAAGGCAGCCAGGCGATCGGTCGCGGCCGTTTGACCCGCTCCAGCGCGGTTCACTATGCTTCAGCTTCTCCACCTGAAGGATCCGCCATGGACGATCGCTGGGGCAGCGGCCCACCCACAGCCGACCCGCTGGACTGCCTGGTCTACCTCTCCCATTGCGTCGGTGAAGAGACCGGCCTGGTCCAGCCGGGTGGCGGCAACAGTTCCATCAAGCTGCGCGCCACCAACCTGCTGGGCCTGGAGGAAGAGGTTCTCGCCGTCAAGGGCAGCGGGACCGATCTGCGCACCATCGACGCCCGGGGATTCACCCGCCTCTCCATGGATCGCCTGGCGAACCTGCGCGGCCGCGGAACCATGGGCGATGAAGAGATGATGGAGTTCATGGCTGCCTGCATGCTTCATCCCCAGCGCGATCCCCTGCCCAGTGTGGAGACGCCACTGCACTCGGTCCTCCCCCACCGCGTCATCATCCACACCCATGACCTTGTCACCATGACCCTCACCAACATCCGTGACGACGAGGCCGCGAAGCTCGTGCGCGAGATCTTCGCCGGCGATCTGGCTTACGTGCCCTACGTCCGCTCGGGCTTTCCCCTGGCCAAAGCTCTTCTGGATCTGGAACCCGATCTGCCTGCCGGACTGCAGGGCCTGGCCCTGGCCCATCATGGCATGGTCGTCTGGGCCGAAGACGCGGCTCAGTGCTATCACCGCCTCCTCTCCCTGGTGCGGCGCGCCGAAGAATATCTGGCAGCTCGGCAACCCGGTCAGTCGGTCTTCGGGTTTGCGACATCACCCGCCCTGCCACCAGCTGAGCGCGCCGCAGCCGCGGCGTTGCTCATGCCCGTGATCCGGAGAGCGCTGGGCGGCGCCGAGAAGGTGATTCTCCATGACGATCATTCCCGGTCGGTCCTGGACACCCTCTCCAGGGCAGATTTCCCCAGGCTGGCCCGCAAAGGAGTGGCCACGCCGGAGCACATCATGCGCGCCGGCCGGCTGCCGGTGATTCTGGATCTGGATACGGCCGACGATCCCCAGGCTCTGGTCGCCGCGGCGGAGGAGCAACTGGAAGAGGCTCACCGGGACTACCTGGCCTATCATCGCCGCCACGCCGCCCCAGGCCAGAAACCCCTGGACGACTGGGCCAAGGTGGTTCTCATCCCCGGCGTGGGCATGATCACGGCATTCAAGGACAAGAGAAGTGCCCAGGTGGCAGCCCAGTGCTACAGGGCCGTCATGGCCACGCTAGCCGGAGCCGAGACCCTGGGAGGGTTCAGCTTCCTGCCCGACCGGGAGGTCTTCTTCTTTGAACACTGGCCCCTGGAACGACGCAAGGTGGAAGAGGCCATGGCCCGCGAACGCAAGAACTTTCTCTTGCCGCGCCATATCGTGCTGGTGCTGGGCGGCGCCAGCGGCATCGGTGAAGCAGCGTCTCACCGCTTCGCCGAAGAGGGCGCCCACGTGACGGTGGCCGACCTGGACGGAGAACGGGCCGCCAAGGTGGCAGCCACCATCCATCAGCGCTTCCCCGGCCGCGCTACGGGGTTCACTACCGATTGCCGCCGGGAGGAGGCCATCGCCGCCGCGGTGCAACAAACCGTTCTCGAGTACGGTGGCCTGGACACCCTCTTTTACACGCCGGGCCTGGCACCCCGCTTCGCGCCTCTGTCCCAGCTCACCCGTGACGATATCCAGGCGCAGCTGGACGTCCACTACATAGGTGCCCTTCTTGCCGTGCGCCACGCGGCGGCCGTGATGACGCGCCAGGGCCTGGGTGGTTCGGTGATCTGCTCGGTCTCCAAGGCGGCACTTGCGCCGGGGCGCGAAGCCGCCGCGTACGGGGGCAGCAAAGCCGGCTTGCAGCATGCCCTGCGCATCGCGGCCCTGGAACTGGGTCGAGAGGGTATCCGCGTCAACTCCATCAACGCCGATCAGGTCGAGACACCACTCTTTCTCAAGTTCGCGGGCGCGCGGGCAGCTGCCAAGGGAATCACACTGGAGGAGCAACTCGCCGGTTACCGGGACCGGAATGCGCTGGGCGTTTCTCTGATCCCGCCTCGCGCCGTCGCCGACCTTGCCGTTCTCCTGGCCAGCGACCGGTTTCGCTACACCACCGGCGACATCATCACCATCGACGGCGGTCTGCCCGACGCCTTCCCCCGCTGACGGGTATCAGGAAGCGTAGCTGGCCAGGGCTTCTTTTTCGTCGTGGAAGATGCGAAAGATCCGGTTCAGGCAGGTCAGGAGAAGAACCTCCTCCGGCTTGCCCCCGGAACTCACCACCAGCCACACATCCGCGCCCTGCTCCAGTGCCCGTTTCTTGCAGGCCACCGTCTCGCCCAGGCCGGCACTATCCACAAATGCCAGATCCTGCATATTGATCAGGAGTTTGCACTCTCCCTGCCTGAGGAGACGGCGAACCATATCTCTCAACTCTCTATCACCATCCCCCACGGCGAGCTTGCCTTGCAAGCGCAGGGTACTGACATCACCGATCTTCTCAACCTGAATCCGCATGAGCCCTCCCTCGCGGAAAGCCCCCTCCGTTGCGGGGAGTATAGACCGGTTCGCCCCCCGGCGGAACTCGCCTGGAGTCTGAGTGCGTTGCCGGTCGAAGCCCGATCAGGAGTAGATCCGGGTTGCCTTGGGCAATCTGCGGGCCACGCCGGTCTTGTGGGCTGCCCGGGCCACGCTGGCGGCCACCTGCTTGCCGACTTTGCGGTTGAAAACGCTGGGAATGATGTAGTCGGCTGAAAGCTCCTCATCCTGGATGATGTCCGCGATGGCGTGGGCGGCTGCCTGCTTCATGGCCTCGTTGATCTGGCGGGCCCGGGAATCCAGAGCCCCTCGGAAGATCCCCGGGAAGGCCAGCACGTTGTTGATCT
>JAPUKF010000213.1 GCA_027295805.1 Acidobacteriota bacterium
CTGAAATCCAGATACAGGACAAAGTGCTGCGGGAGAGAACTTTCCGACTGGGCCGCTGCCTCTGTAGCCGGCCCGGCGGTTTTGTCCGTGCTCTCACCGCGTGCACGCCTGTGCGGCTCCACGCCGGGAGAGCCGTCGCAGGTGCAGAAATCATCAACTGCCGCCAGGGGCCAGAGCCGGCCGTTGATGGTGACCTCGAAGTCGTCCAGCGTCAGGCCGCGGACGGGCTGCCCGTCTTTATCCCGGACCTTCACATCCAGCATGAGCAGCGTGACACCTGCCTTCTCCTGCAGACCCAGGTCGAGAGGTTGGCCTTCCTGCGCAGGCACCGCGCCACCGGACTGCATGGGGGCGAGCAGCAGCGCTCCGAAAAGAAGGAGAAGACAGATGCGGGCGCGGATTCGCATGAGGGCCGCAGACTACCAGAGCGCAAGCCCCAAAACCAACAAGATTTCGTTCTACTCCGGCAGCCTCACGATGCGGTCGTAACTCAGGCCGTCGGCGGTGGACGCGGCCACCACCAGGGTGCCGGAGAAATCGGCCAGTTCGTTCTTGATGATGTCGCGATGGACTGCGTCCAGTGCGGCCAGGGGTTCATCCACCAGGAGAAGCTGCGGTGCGACGGCCAGCGCCCGGGCGATGGCCAGCCGCCGCCGCTCCCCCACCGACAGCGTCCTGGCCGGACGATCGGCCAGGTGTTCAGCCTGGGCGCGCTGCATCCATGTTTCGACCACAGATGCCGGCTGTCCTGCCAAGCGCAGGGCATAGGCCAGATTCTCGCGCACGCTGCCGGCAAAAAAGTATGGCTCCTGGTGGACCAGGACCACCCGCCCCGGCCGGGGCAGATTGCTGATGGTGCCGGAGGTCGGCGGCAGCAGGCCTGCCAGCACCCGTAGCAGCGTCGACTTGCCGCTGCCGTTGGGACCCACCACTCCCACCGTCTCCTTCTCGCGCAGATCCAGGTTGTCAAGCCGCAATGCCGTCACAGCGCCGAAGGAGACGCGAAGATCCCGCACGCTCATCATGGCCGGTCGCCCCGTTCCGGCCAGGAGGCCAGCATGGTGGCACCGGCGGCCAGCACCAGGAGCAGCACACCCGGCGCCAGGGCGGCGGCAAAGCGCCCCCGGGAAAGCTCCAGTTGCGCGGTGGAAGCCAGCGTGCGCGTGTGCAGTGGCAGGTTGCCGCCGACCGTGATGGCGATCCCCAGTTCGGTGATGCAGCGGCCGAAGGCGGCCAGCATGGCCGCCACCAGAGCCGGCCGGACTTCGCCCAGCACTTTCATCAAGGCCTGTCCGCGCCGCGCCCCCAGCGTGAGTGCCGTTTCTACCACCCGCGGCTCCAGCCGCGCCATGGCGCCGTACACAAGGCTGCCCAGCAGCGGGAAGGCCAGCAGAAATTCTCCGATGATGATGGCGGTGCGGGTGTACAGCAGGTCAAGTCCGCCCAGCAGGCCCCGGCGGGAAAGAAACGCAAAGACCAGAAGACCGAGCACCACCGTAGGCACCGACATGGCCACTCGCAGGCTGAACACCTGCAGCCGACAGAATGGCGTCGACCGGTACAGACCCAGCCAGGCACCGTAAGGCACTGCCAGCAGAGCCGCCAGACCCACCGCTGTGATCGTGCATAACAGTGACACCAGCACGGCGTGATAGGTGCGGGCGTCTCCGGCCCACAACAGGCGGGCGGCCTCCGCCAACCCCTCCCCGAGAAAACTCATGGGCTCATCTGCACGGCAGGGTGAAAGAGAGTCTCTCCCGCCACGCGGAACGCTTCGATGCGGCGCTGGGCCGCGGCCGAAGTGAAGTAGTCCAGCAGCTTGCGTGCCGCGACAGCCTGAACATGAGGATACCTCTGGGGATTGATCAGCATGACGCCATAAGGATTGTGCAGCAACGGGTCGCCGTCCACCATGACTTCAAGATCCAGGTGCGACGAAAAGGCCAGGTAAGTCCCCCGGTCCGACAGGATGTAGGCTTCTTTCTCGTCGGCCAGAGTCAGGCAGTTCCCCATCCCCTGGCCCGCTTCCAGATAGAACGCCTCCCTGGCGGGCACGCCACCGGCTCTTTCCCACAAAGCCAGCTCACGAATATGAGTGCCCGAATCGTCACCCCGTGAGACGAACCGCGCACCTTCGTCTTTCAAACGTTTCAGAGCTGCCGGCGCATCATGACCGCCGCGCAGGCCGGCCGGGTCGCCAGTAGGACCCAGGATGACAAAGTCGTTCCACATCATGTCCCGGCGTTCAATGCCATGGCCCTGCTTGATGAAATCGTCCTCGCGCTGGCGGGCATGCACCAGCACCAGGTCGACCTCACCCCGCTCACCCAGGGCAAGAGCCTGCCCCGTGCCCACGGCGAGCACCTGCACCCGGATACCCGTGCTCTTTTCAAAGGGCGGCAACAATTCCTGCAGAAGACCCGAGTTATAGGTGCTGGTGGTTGTGGCCAGCCGCACGCGCACCGCGTCGTCCGAGGTTGAGACCGAGCAACCGGCAAGGGCCAGCGCCAGGGCAAGCATCAGGTTTCGCCGCAGCATGCATGCAGCTTAGGACGAAACGGTCGATTCGGCCACCGGGGGGCCATGCCCGCCTGCAGGTGCACGCTCAGGGCAGGGCTCCTCTGTCTTTGCCCAGTCGCATTTTCAAATGGTCAGCTCCGGGACTGGGGAGTTCTTGCCAAAAGCGCAATGCTGTGGCAGAATCGCTGCATTCTGAGGCGCACCACACTCGGGTAGCCTCGCGAGATCGGCGGTGTCAAGATGATGTGGTGGATCTGGGTTCTGACGGGTCTGGCGCTTCTCGGGCTGGAAGCCCTCGTCCCGGGCGGCATCATCATGGTCTTCTTCGGAGTCGCCGCCCTCCTGGTCGGCGGGCTTGTCGCCATCGGCATGGGCGGACCGCTCTGGTTCCAGGGCCTGCTGTTTTCCGTGGTGTCCATCGTGTCCCTTCTCACCCTACGCAACCCGATCCTGCGCCGGATGAATAGAGGCACCGACAAATCCGAGTCCATCGACTCGCTGGTCGGTCAACAGGTGCTCGCCCTGGAAGACCTTGTCCCGGGTGCCGAGGGAAGAGCCGAGCTGAGGGGAACCGCCTGGACCGCCGAGAACGTCGGAGACCGGACGCTCGCCAGGGACCAGCGCGGCGTCGTCGAGAGAATCGAAGGACTGAAGCTTTTTGTGCGCGGCACCTGATGCCACTCGTCATCGCTTGACCCTGAAGGGGGATTGACATGTTCACCGCCATCGTCTCAGCTGTCATCGCGCTCGTCGTCATCATCCTCATCGTCAAGACGGCGGTCATCGTGCCCCAGCAGAATGCTTTCGTGGTCGAGCGCCTCGGAAAGTTCAGCAGTGTCCTCCGCGCCGGCTTTCACATCCTGGTCCCGTTCATGGATAAGGTGAGCTACAAGCACTCCCTCAAGGAACGCGCCGTGGACATCCCCGAGCAGATCTGCATCACGCGGGACAACGTCCAGGTGGGTGTGGACGGGGTTCTCTACCTCAAAGTCATGGATGCGCAGCGCGCCTCCTACGGTGTCTTCGACTACCACTTCGCCATCATCCAGCTCGCACAGACCACCCTCCGCAGCGAGATCGGCAAGATCGATCTGGACCGCACTTTCGAGGAGCGCACCTCCATCAACCTGGCGGTGGTGGCCGAGCTGGACAAGGCTTCCGACCCCTGGGGGATCAAGGTGCTGCGCTACGAGATCAAGAACATCACGCCGCCAAGGGACGTCCTGGCCGCCATGGAGAAGCAGATGCGCGCCGAGCGCGAGAAGCGCGCCGTGATCTTGAACTCGGAGGGCGAGCGGGACGCGGTCATCAACCAGGCGGAAGGCGATAAGCAGCAGGTGATCAAGGCCTCGGAGGCCGCAAGACTGAAACAGATCAACGAGTCCGAGGGCGAGGCGGCCGCCATCCTGGCCGTCGCAACCGCTACTGCCGGAGGCCTCCGCAAGGTCGCCGAGGCGACACAGGTTGCGGGCGGCTACGAGGCGGTTCAGCTACGCGTCGCAGAGGAGTACATCACCCAGTTCGGAGAGCTGGCCAAGAC
>JAPUKF010000214.1 GCA_027295805.1 Acidobacteriota bacterium
GGCATCATGGTCGCCTGGAACAGCGGGCAGGTCACCCACTGCCCTCTTGCCCAGGCTGCCTCCGGTCTCAAGATCGTTTCCCGGGAACTGCTGGACATTCTGGATGCGCTTTCCCACGCGGAATAGCCATCTCACGGAAGGTGGAGCCATGACACCCCGCACCCCGACCCTGACCCAGTTCATCATGGAGAAGGAGCATGCCGTCGCCGCGGCGACAGGCGAGTTCACGTTTCTCATGAGCGCCATCGCCCTCTCGACCAAGCTGATCTCGCGGGAAGTCAACAAGGCGGGCCTGGTGGAGATCCTGGGACTCACGGGGGATCGAAATGTCCAGGGTGAACAGGTGCAGAAGCTGGATCTCTTCGCCAACGACACCATGGTGCG
Source organism: Acidobacteriota bacterium (assembly GCA_027295805.1). GTDB lineage: Bacteria > Acidobacteriota > Polarisedimenticolia > SMYD01 > SMYD01 > SMYD01. The sequence goes on from JAPUKF010000214.1 coordinate 385, forward strand.
CACGCTCGCGCGCAGCGGTACGGTCTGCGTCATGGGGTCCGAGGAGGTGGCCGATCCCATCCCGGTCAACCCTCCCTACACCTGTGGCAAGTACGTGGTCGTTTTTGATCCCCTGGACGGATCCTCCAATATCGATGTGGGCGCTCCCATCGGCACCATCTTCTCCATCTACCGGCGGCGCAGCCCCGACGGCCCCGGCCAGGCCATGGACCTGCTCAGGCCCGGCCGGGAGCAGGTGGCGGCCGGCTATGTCATCTACGGCAGTTCGACCATCTTCGTCTATTCCACCGGCGAGGGGGTGCACAGTTTCACCCTGGACCCAAGCCTGGGAGAGTTCCTGCTGACCGACGAAGGCCTGCGTATCCCGGAGCAGACCAGGATCTACTCCATCAATGACGCCAATGCCCCCTGGTGGCCGGCATGGGTGAGCCGCTGGGTTGCCGGCATGCGCGATGGCGTAGGCAAAGGACGTTACACGGCCCGCTACATCGGCTCACTGGTGGCCGACTTCCACCGCAATCTCCTGCGCGGCGGCGTCTACGCCTATCCGGCCGACACACGCGACCCCGCCCTGCCCAACGGGAAGCTGCGGCTTCTGTACGAGGCGGCGCCACTGGCCTTCCTGGCCCGGGGGGCCGGCGGGCATGCGACCGACGGGCACCGCGATATTCTGGACATCGTCCCGGACTCTCTCCATCAGCGCACAGCGCTGTTCATCGGCAACCGGGAAGAGGTTGAAGCGGCCGTGGCCTGTCATGGCGAGGAGACCGGGCGCGGGCCTGCCGACGACCGCTAAGGACAAGGCGCGGCCGCATGGCGCAGGACACCGTCACGGCTTTTCCCCAGGGGCCCCTCGCCGCCCGGGGACATTCCCGTCACCTGCAGGAGCCAGACCTGCCCCGGCCCGGCCGGCTCACCTGCGATGGTCGCCAGTGGCTGGGGAAGACCGCTGAGAAAGCAATCGCCGGCATCCATGGGGGCCGTGGTACTGCTGCTGCGCCGGTAGACGTTGTAGGTGTCCATGCCTGACTCCCCCGGCCAGGACATATCTCCTGAAGCAGTCGTGAACTCCACGCCATGGATGAGGCCATCATCGCCATCACAGGCATCACCCACGCCATTGAGGTCGCGGTCCCGCTGCAGTGGGTCGTAAACAGCAGGGCATCCATCCCAGTCGGCACAGATGCCGTCGCCATCCACATCATTGAAGCTGTCGAAGGCGCAGCCGTCACAGTCCGGATCATCGGGGCCGCAGGCGAACGTGACAACCAGGTAGTAAGGCTGGCTGGTGGACAACAACGTGCCGTTGAGGGAGACACGCACGGTCCAGTCCCCTGCCTCACCGTCCGGAATGCCAACCAGAACCTGTTCCACCGTGTCCACCCGGTTGGCGCCGGTCTGCACGGCGGCATCCGCTGGGTTGGCCGGATCCAGGGCCCAGGGATGGTGAATCACACCGCTGGGTGAGGTGAGCAACAGGTCGAGGTCATGGACCAAGGCCGGCGCCGGGTCATCATCGCCCCCGGTGTTGGGGGCACCGGGAGCGTCAATCCAGACCAGGGTGGCTTTAAGATCCCGGCCCGTGCCCGCGTTGAGAATCAGATTCTGGATCGGGCGCCCCGCGGTGATGGTCCCGCGGCGCACCACCGTGCGGTTGGTGAACTCCCCATCCAGAATGGCCAGAGCGCCTGCGGCGTTGAGCAAACCCCAGCCATGGCCATAATCAGGACCCGCCAGCCCAGCGTCCACGGCCCCGTGAACCATGAGACCTTTCATCTCGGCGGCACCCAGCTTGAGCCCGGCCCGGGGGCCGGCTCTTGCCCGCTCCACCAGGACGGCGCCGGCACCGGCCGCCGCAGGCGACGCCATGGACGTGCCACTCAGTGAGAAAAAGTCGGTGTCGGAGAGTTCTGCGGTGGACGTGACCCGGTCGCCATTGGCCACCAGATCCGGCTTGACCCGACCATCATCAACCGGCCCCCAGGAAGAGTAGGTGGTCATGCTGACGGTCCCGGGGCTGATGGGGTCGCCGACCACGTCCCGGACACTCCCGATGGCGATGATGTTCTTGGCCAGGGTGAAATAGGCCATGGTGTCGAAACCCTGCTCGAAACCATCGGGCCGGTGAAAGTCGGTCTTGAGAACGGTCGTATCGGTTCCATGGTAGTGGGAGCCGCCTGAGCCTGCGCCACTGTCGGTGCGGTCGTTGCCGGCCGACTTGAAGATCGGGAGGTCGTGATCGAAGACGATCTGATCGAAGTCCCGGGCCGTGACATCGTACTTGCCGAACGCCTGGTCCAGTTGGGCGTTGGCGTCGGCCGCGAACCAGTGCCACCTGCCGCTGCCGCCGAAGTTCCACTTCCAGCCGGTGATGAAGCCATAGGAGTGATTGGAGGCATCCAGGAAAGGTGCGTTGGTGTTGATCTCCGGGAGATCATTGTTGAAGTCGAAGGACCAGAGAGCAGCTGCTGGCGCCATGCCCAGGGTCGGATTGCCTGCGTCACCGCTGCTCACCATGGTCCCGGCGACATGGGTCGAGTGCAGGCTGAGGCTGGATGTTCCGTCCTGAATGGTGACCCGGCTATTGAAATCCTTGTGGGTAGCGCGCACAGCGCGTTCATCCCAGATACCCAGCCTGACCCCGTGGCCGGTGAGGCCCGGCACCTGCAGCGCCACCTGCTCCATGTCCACACTGTCCCTGGAATCGATGTTCTCCGTCTGCCGGGGGGGCGGCGCCGGCCAGATCTGAAACACCTCCTCGAACCCGGCCAGCTTGACCAGGTCCCGGGCCGGCAAAGCAACGGCGGCCCGGGAGAAAGGGGGGGCGTAGACGGGCCGGCTCCCGGGCACCGCACGCTGGATCACGTTCAGGGCGGCAGCGGCACTCACATCCGCATGAAACAGGATCCACACCTTCACGACCGCCGCCGTTCCAGGACCTGCCTGACGCAGGGACGCCGCCAGTTTCAGTCCCGGGGGAGGCAGAGCGACCCCGGCCACCCACCCCGGATCCAGGAGGCGGGCAGCGGCCACCCGGGAGACCGTTGCGTACCAGACAGACGGCGTCCCGGCGGGAGCCAGAACAGCGCCGCCGGCCGCCAGGCGGGCGGTCGCATCGGCAGGCGCACCGGCTGCCAGCCGGATCAAGAGGTGTACGCTGGCGTCCCCTGTGGGCAGGGAGGGAAGGTGGTGCTCGAAGCGCACAGGGATGCCCGTCATGGCAACAACCTCACCCTGTTCCGGCGGTGAAGCCGAAACAAGGCCACAGGCAGCCAGCACAAAGAGCACAAGCGTGCGGCCAACGGCCTTTCCGGTTCGCATCGGGTCTTTCCCCACGATCCCATCCTGCCCAGGCGCACTCACAGCGGTGACGGCCATGTGTCGCCAGGCAGCGGGAAAGATACGGGGGGTGTCCGGCGCCGTCAACGAGGCTGCGCCGGCATGGGTGGAACTGCCGGCGATCTTACCAAACGGAAACAGGCACCGGGGTTTTCAGGGAAGTGGGGATCAAACCCGGCCGGGGCCCTGGCGGCGGCCACCGCCGCGGCGGCGCGAGGATCGCCGTGGCTTGACCGGAGGTGGCGTGGGGACATGAGGCGGCCCGCCCTCCTCATCCTGGTTGCGGTAGATGTATTTGATCTCATCCTTGCGGATGAAGAGATTGGACTCGGTGAAATTGTGCAACTTGAGGACATCCTGGTCATACCACTCGATCCAGCCCCGGTGCTTCTCCCCGCCCACCATGACCATGACCATGGGCGTCCGGCGCTGCATATGTTTGCGGTAGAAAAACTGTTCCGCCCCGGTGCCGTCGGGAGGCGTCACGGCACCCTCTTCCCCCTGGCCACCACTAGTCGGCCAGGGCAGCACCCTGCCTTCAGGAGGTGTTTCCTGCATGCTCAGAGCCTATCACAGGCAGGCCGGGCATCTCCGGCGCCGGCGGCGCTGCGTCATCACACCTTGATGCTGCGGGCTGCCTGGATTTCAGGCAGGTCGCGAATCAGGGACAGTGCCGAGGCCGGCACCGGGCTGTCCACCGAGACCAGTGAAACGGCCCCGCCGCGGTCGGGGGATCGGCCCAACTGGATCCCCGCGATGTTGATGCCTTCCTGGCCGAGAATGGTCCCGATCCTGCCGACCACGCCGGGCACATCGCGGTTGCGAAAGAAGAGCAGGTGCCCTTCCAGGCGGCATTCCACCTCTACGCCGTCCACTTCCACCAGCCGCGCGGAATCGGCTCCGAACAGGGAACCTGCCACAGCGGTCTCACCCTGCTCGGTGTCCAGGCGCAGGCGCAGGAGGCCAGCATAGGGGGTGACCTCATTGCTGCGCCCTTCACTCACGGTGATACCCCGCTGGCCGGCACGGGACAGGGCGTTGACGTATGAGACTTCTTCCGCGAGAACCGGCGACAGAAGCCCCTTCACGGCCGCCATCATCAGGGGGCGCAAAGGCCGATGGTTGAATTCGCCGAAACACTGCATATTGAGACTGCCCATGCCACCCGTCGAGATCTGCGCCAGCAACCGGCCAAGGCGCTCCGCCAGATCCATCACCGGGCGCAGCATGGCCTGTTCTTCGCGGCTCACCGAGGGAAAGTTCACCGCGTCCAGCACAGTCCCTGATTCCAGATAGTCGCGAATCTTGCGCGCCACATCGCTCCCCACCCGTTCCTGGGCCTCCACCGTGGAAGCGCCGAGATGAGGCGTACTCACGACCCGGGCGTGCTCCACCAGGCGCCGATCCGAGGGAGGTTCGCTGGCGAAGACATCCAGCGCGGCGCCGGACAGATGGCCGCTCTCCAGGGCAGCCAGAAGAGCCTCTTCTTCCACCAGCCCGCCACGGGCGCAGTTGATGAGACGCGCACCCCTCTTCATGGCCGCGAAGCGATCCTCGTTCATCAGCTGGTGCGTTTCGTCGGTCAGGGGAAGGTGCAGGGAGACGAAGTCAGCGGCGGCCAGGACCTCCTCCATGGTGCCGGAGCGGACACCCATATCAGCCATGGCCTCGGAGGAGACGTAGGGGTCGTACCCGGTGACCTCCATGTCCAGAGCCACCCCACGCCTGGCCACCTCGCGCCCGATGCGGCCCAACCCCATCACCCCCAGGACCTTCCCGGCAACCTCGATACCCATGAATTCCTTGCGTTCCCAGCGCCCGGCCCGCAGAGCGGCATTGGCCTGGGGAATGTGGCGGGCAAGGGCCATGAGCATGGAAATGGTCAACTCCGCCGCAGCAAGAGAATTGCCGCCGGGCGTATTGAGCACCACCACGCCGGCCCGGGTGGCTGCTTCCAGATCGATGTTGTCAACACCGGTCCCGGCCCGGCCGATGACCTTGAGACGGCCCGGCTTTGCGAGCACGTCTGCCGTGACCTTGGTGGCCGAGCGGACCACCAGGCCATGGTGTTCCCGGACCGCGGCCGCCAGGTCCTCACCCGCTAGATCCGTGCGCACCTGCACCGTGAAGCCTGGGCCCTGCCTGAGAATCTCTAGGCCGCTCTCCGAAATAAGATCGGCAACGAGGATGCGAATCGGTTCCACGGGCACGCCTGACTCCTTCAGGGCACGGCGACCGGGCTGCCGTCCAGGGCCGCCAGAGTCGCCGTCGACGGCGATTTTTCAATTTGCAGCCGGGCCGCCACGTCTTCCGCGGCCGCCAGAACCCGCAGTAGATTGCCGCCCAGGGCTCTGCTGATCTCCTCATCGGACCAGCCCCGGTTGATCAGTTCCACCACCAGATCGGGAAATTTCGAGACATCTTCCAGGCCCTCGGGAACGTCCCCGATCCCGTCGAAGTCCGAGCCGATGCCCACCGTCTCGCCGCCGGCGACATGGCGGATGTGATCCATGTGATCCGCGACCTGGGCAAGGGTTGCCGGCGGCGCCGGGTGTTCGTCGTAGAACTTCTCCATGACCTTCTCCCGCGCGTCCCGGTCCTCCGGGAAGCGGGTCATGGCGTCCTTGTAGGCAGCGAACGCCCCCCGCCGCGCCACGGCCACCTCGGGAGAGACGAAGCTGGGTGCGAAATTGACCATGACCACCCCCCCGTTGGCGCGCACCATCTCGAGGATGTCGTCAGGAACATTGCGCACGTGATCGGCCACGGCCCGCGCCGATGAATGGGAAAAGATGACCGGCGCTTCGGCCAGGCGCAGAACGTCGCGCATGGTGTCATCGGAGACATGAGACAGATCCACCAGCATCCCCAGTCGGTTCATCTCGCGCACAACCTCTTCGCCGAACGGTGTCAGCCCGCCGTGAACCGGCTCATCGGTGGCAGAATCGGCCCAGTCGGTATTGTCCGAATGGGTCAGAGTCATGTAACGGACTCCCAGGCGATAATTGTTGCGCAGAATGGCCAGGGAGTTCTCGATCATGTGTCCTCCCTCCATGCCCATGAGGGAGGCCACCTTCCCCTGCCGGTGTGCGGCGCGGATCTCCGCCGCCGTTTGCGCCCGGGCCAGGGTCTCGGGATAGGCGGCCACCAGGCGGTCGATGAGATCGATCTGCCGGGCCGCCTGCCAGGCCGCCGTGCCCTTTGCGGTCGCCGCTGTCGGCACATAGCACACCCAGAACTGCCCGCCGACGCCGGCTGCGCGCAAGCGAACCATGTCGGTCATGAGTTCGTCCTGGCGCTGGTTCAGGTCCAGATCCGCAAGATCACCGATGCCCAGTTCATGCAGGGCCCAGGGCAAATCATTGTGCCCATCAATGAGAGGCGTGGCCGCCAGGAGCCGTCGCGCCCGGACCTGAGGCTCCTCGGAGACGGCCGGTGAGCAGGCGACACCCAGCAGCAGCAGGGTAGACAGAATCAAATTGCCATGACGATGCGGAACTCCAGTCATCTGAGCTTTCCTCCCTGCCGGCCTCCGAGCCGCTGGCGGCAGATTACCGCCGGGAACAGCCCACGGCAACCCCGCCGGGGGGAACGGTCCTGTATCATGGCCGTATGAACGGACCCACTCAGCCCTCCATCCAGGGGGGAAGCACCTTGAGGCTCGGCCTGGTGGCGGTTCTGCTGGTCCTTGCGGGTGCCTGTGGCGGCGCCGATCTCCTTGAACCGGGCCGTTTCGAGGGGAACATCTTCATCCACGAAGGGCTTGGTATCCGCCTGGAGTTTCCCGGGGACTGGGTGATCCTACCCCTGGAGGCCCAGGGGGATATGAGCCGGGGCGGCCGCGAACTGCTCAGCGGTGGAGACCCCACCGGCGGAGCCTACGCCAACGCCGGCGCGCCCACCTCACGCCTGCTGTTCCAGGTCAATCGCTACCCCCTGGGCACAGTCCAGGGCATGAATCCCGGCCTGGTGGGTGCGGTGGAAAATATCTCCGCCAGGCCGCAGATCCAGACCGCGGTGGACTACCTGCAGATGCTCCAATCGTTCCTGGAACAGGGCGGGGCCCCCATCGTGTTCGAACCCATCGCCCCAAGCACCATTCTGGGAGGTCAGGAGTTTGCCATCCTGGCGGTCACTCTACGCCCCACCGCCGACCTCATCATCGGCCAGGTCTACTACGCCCGCAGGGTGGATGATGGGATCTTCACCATTGTGGCCACCTCTGCGAATCTCCAGGACTGGCAGATCATGGAGAAGATCCTCGAAGGCCTGGTGATGGCGCGCTGAGGGGCATTGAGCCCTCCCGCTGAAATGCATCCCGGGCCACCGCCTGATAACATAAGATACTTGCGGCTGCAGCGACCGCCGCTTTTTGAGGAGTCCATGACCACCATCACACCAGTTGATATCGATAGCCGCATCGTCGCAGCCATGCCCGGTGCGCAGGTCAACGTCACCGACCTGACCGGCGGTGGCGACCATTACCGGGTCACCGTGGTGGCGGAACAATTTGCGGGGCAAACGCCCGTAAACCGCCACCGGATGATCTACGCCATTTTCAAGGATGTCCTCGGTGGCGCGCTCCACGCCCTCAGCCTGGAGACGGTGACTCCCGAGGAGTCCAAAAAATCCACTGATAACAGTCCCGGCGGCCGCCTAGGCTCGCTGCCGCGGCTCTAGGAGGCTAGGGTCTATGTCCCAGGTCCAGGAACGCATCTCTCAGGATGTGAGCAACAACAAAGTCGTCATCTACATGAAGGGAACACCCGAAATGCCCCGTTGCGGATTCTCCGCGGCAACGGTGCAGGTTCTGCAGAGCCTCGACGTCCCCTTCAAGGCGGTGGATGTCCTCGCCGACCCGGAGGTCTGGCAGGGTGTCAAGGAGTTCTCCGACTGGCCCACCATCCCACAGGTCTTTATTGGCGGCCAGTTTATCGGCGGCTGTGACATCGTGCGCGAGATGCATGCCCGGGGAGAACTGGCGCCGCTGCTCCAAAAAGAGAAGACCACTCAGGCCTGACTGCCCGCTTCAACAACAGCGGCCGACATGCAGGACACAGCAGCCGCCATGCCTGCTGCTGTGTCCACCGGCGCTCCCAGACGTTCCAGGGTCGCCCCCACGGCGCCCAGGGTCCCCAGGGTATCCACCATATCGATATAGCCCAGGTGCGCAATCCTGAAGATCTTCCCCTTCAGGCTCCCCTGCCCGCCCGCCAGACGCACGCCGAAATTCCGTTCCACTTCAGCGACGATGCGTCCGGAGTCCAAACCCGCCGGCGCGCAAGCGGCTGTCAACGAAACGGCCGGATCGGCGGCATACAGTGTGAGGCCCATGGCCTGCAGGGCGGCACGGGTCATGCCGGCACGTTGCTGGGTAGCCCGCCAGATCTGTTCCATGCCGCCCCCTTCAAGGAGCCGGTCCAGGGCCGTGTCCAGGGCGGCGATGAGGCCGCTGGCCGGCGTCCAGGCGGTGGAATCCTGGCGTTGGGCTTTCAGTTCACGACTCAGGTCGAAATAGTACCCGCCGCCGCCGCCTGACTCCAGGCGGGCCACCGCCCTGGAAGACAGAGCCAGGAAGGCCAGCCCGGGTGGAATCATGAAGGCCTTCTGGGCACCCCCGATGACCACGTCCAGATCCCAGGCCGCCGTCTCCAGAGGTCCAGCTCCCAGTTCCGTGATGGCGTCCACCACCACCAGCAGGTCCGACCCCGCCGCCTTTCTGGCCGCCGCCGCCAGGGCCCGGGTATCAGCACGAACACCTGTGGACGATTCGCACGCGGCAAAGAACAAAGCCGTGGCCCCACCGGCCGGCACCACCGCCCTGGCCACCTCCTCCGGGGACACCGCCTGCCCTGCCGGCGGGCTGACCACCAGAGGCTTTCGCCCATGGGCAAGGGCGATGTCACGCCAACGGCCGCCGAACTTGCCCGAATCGACCACCACCACCTGATCACCTGGCCGCGTCAGGCTGACCAGAGATGCCTCCATGGCGCCGGTACCGGAGGAGGTGAGGATCAGGACGTCCCCTGACGTGCGAAAAACATCACGCAGGCGTCCCCGGGTTCGTGCCATGACACGGCGAAAATCAGGAGTACGGTGGTGAGGCTGGGGCGAACCGAGAACAGCCGACGCATCGGGATGAACCGGCGTCGGGCCCGGAGTCATGAGCCGTTTTTTGATCATCAGATTGCCTCGACAACAAAGGATTCCAGGGACAATTGGCTATCTCCATCCAGCTCCAGGTGAAAGTCGTCCTGTGCGCCCAGTGAACTCATGAAAGCATCGCTTTCTGCCTCGATCTGGGAAACCACACGGGGATGAGCCCGA
>JAPUKF010000215.1 GCA_027295805.1 Acidobacteriota bacterium
GCCGATGTGGCTCTGCGCCGCGCCATCGACACCGGTCTGATTGCCGGTCCGCGGCTGCTTGTCGCCACCCGCGCCATCGTGGCCGGGGCAAGCTACGCACCGTTCGGGTTTGATCCGCGCTGGGATGTGCCCCTGGGCGCCCAGCAGGCCGACGGCGTGGCCGGAGTGCGTGCCGCGGTACGCCAGCAAGTGCGCGCCGGTGCGGATTGGATCAAGGTCTATGCCGATTACCGGCGTGCTCCCGGAGCGGAATCCACGCCGACTTTTTCACAGGAAGAACTGGACGCCCTGGTCGGGGAGGCCACCTCGGCAGGGTTGCCGGTGGCGGCCCACGCCTCCACGCCGGAGGGAATCCGGCGAGCCGTACTGGCGGGTGCCGTCACCATCGAGCACGGCTACGGGGCCACCGACCGGGTACTGAGGCTCATGAAGGAGAACAACGTCATGCTCCTCCCGACGCTGGCCGCGGTGGAAGCCATGGCCGGATACCGTGGCTGGGACGGCGAACCGCCTGAGCCGGCCTCCGTTCTCGCCGCCCGGGAACTGATCCGGCGTGCCCTGGCCATCGGCGTGCGCATCGGCTTCGGCAGCGATGTGGGTGTCTTCGACCATGGCGACAGCACGCGTGAGCTGGAACTGCTGGTTCTTTACGGCATGCCGGTGGAAGATGCCCTGGCCGCGGCCACCTCGGTGGCGGCGGAGGTCCTCGGCCTCGGGGATGACCTGGGCAAGATTGAAGAAGGGTTTCTGGCCGACCTGGTGGCGGTGGACGGCGACCCTTTGCGTGATATCAGAGCGCTGCGGCGGCCCGTTCTCGTCATCAAGGATGGTGTCGTCGCATTCGATAGAATAAGACCATGAAACGGCCGATCTATCTTCTTCTTGCTCTGCTCCTGCTGGGAGTTTCGGCGTGCTCCTCCATGGACGCTCCGGGGAGCGTAGAGGACGTCGACTTGCTGCCGGATATGGAGAATATCGCTTCTCTTTACCTGGATGGGGATGACGACTACGTGGAAATGGACGAGGTCGACCTGGAGGACCCCCTGCAACTTGCCGGTGAGCCGTTCACCGTGTCGGCCTGGTTCCGCCAGGAGGCAGGCGGCGATCCTTTTCAGCGGATTGTGGACAAGAGTGATGGGCCGCTGGCTCATAACGGCTGGGCCCTGGCTGCCGATCCCGAAGAAGGCAGGATTCATTTCTATATTCACGATGGCGAGAGCGGCGCCGACTTTGCCAGCAGCTCCGGCCTCTATGCAGCCGGAGAATGGCATTTCGTCGTGGCCGTGGCGCGAGCGGATCGCCTGGAAATCTGGATTGACGGTGATCTGGACACCGAGTCAAGGTACGAGAGCGGCGCCCACACCCTGCCTGCCGCGGCCGTCACCGGCATGCGCATCGGCACGTGGAATCACAGTAACGGACGCGAATGGCAGGGCTGGCTGGATGAACTGGCCGTGTGGAACACAGCTCTATCGCCCAAGAGCATCGCCATTCTTCACGCCGCCCGCGGCCGGGCCGACCTTGCCGGCAGTTGCGACGTGTACGCACAGGCAGGCAACCTGGTCGGCTGGTGGCGCATGGGGTCCGGTGCCAGGCTCCTGGCGGACCCCACTGCCATCGCCTGGAGTGTCGAGGATCACGCTTGTGGGGCGCGCACCGGCTCGCTGCGGCCCGCCCACGGCCCACGGCTGGATGTGGGCGAGGTGCCCTGAGAAGTTCGGCCGATCTCGTCCACCTGCCTGGATTCACCCGCCTGTAAACCTCCTCCCGTCTCGGTTCGTAGCATGGGTGAGACTTTTCCGCAGACCGATCCCATGGAGAGCCCGCTGTCAAAGAGGCAGCGGGCTTTCCTCTGCCGGTTCTTAGCTGTACCGAGAGCCGCGGTGCAGGCTCAGGTAGTAGTCGGGCAGCAACCGGTCCGCACGAGCGCGACCGTCCGCGGTGAGAGTGACCTTGTGGTCATCAAAGGTGAGCCACCCCTCCCGCGCATGAATGGTGAGAGTGTCCTGAAAGTGCTGGATCTCCTCCCGGCCGTGAAGCGCGCTCAGCCGGTCCAGATCGACCTCTCCCAGTTTCATCTGCAGAAGTTTGTTTCGGTCTCGCCGGGCATTCCCACCATGAGATCCACGTTGACCTGGTCGAAACCGACATGGCGAACCATCTGGTAGGCGCGCTGGGCATCGGCCACCAGGTGGATGCGGCCGCTTCTGCGCAGGACATCATCGTTGAGTTGCTGGATCCCGAGACTGAGCCGGGTCACGCCGCCATCCCGGAGGGCGCGCACTTTCTTCTCGGTGAGGGTTTTGGGTGCGCATTCGAACGTGAGTTCGGCGTCGTCCCGCCAGGGTGCCTCCTGGCCGATCCGTCACAGCAGCCGGCTGATCTGTGTCGCAGAAGGAATGGAGGGTGTGCCACCGCCGAAGTAGACGAACTCGAGCCGGCGCTCGTGCAGGGCCGGCTTGTTCGTCCATCTGGTCAACTCAGTGAGCAGGGCGTCGAGATAGGGTTCCATCTCCTCGCCGCATCCCTCGTAAGAGAGGTAGTAGCAGTAGTGACAGCGCTGCGCGCAGAACGGGATGTGACAATAAAGACCCAGGGGGGTGCTGTGGCAAGGGTCTGCTCCAGGGCAGGCTCCACGGCGGCCGAACGGCTCTCCTCGCTCACGATGTCTTCTTCTGTGCCCGGCTCACGATGGCGGCAACTTCATCTTCGCGCAATAGGCGCTGGGAGTCCTTGGCGTGAGCCAGGACCGTACTGATGATGTCAGGGTCGTGAGCCATCCCCCGGGCCTGCAGGAAATGCAAGACGTTGGAGGCGCCGGACATGGGGCCGATCTCGATCTCCTGGCTCTTTCCCAGCCAGCTTGCCGGGACCCCCGAATAGACAGTGTCGGCGAGCCAGTCGTCACCGCGGGCGCGGGCCTTGGCCACGGCGGCGGCATGGACCCCTGTGGCGGTGCGAAACGCATCGCGGCCCACAATGGGCTGATTAGCCGGAATGAGTATGTTGAGAGCTTCGGATACTGCGTCGGCGTAGGCGGGGAGGGTCGAGAGGTCGTCGTCCCGGTGGCCCAGGAGCCGCAGGTTGACCAGAAGCTGTTCCATGGCGGTGTTTCCCACGCGCTCACCCACACCCAGAGCGGCGCCATGGAGGCGGGTGGCTCCCGATCGCGCAGCCGCCAGTGTGTTGGCCAGGCCCAGGCCGCGGTCTCGATGGCCATGCCAGTCGATGCCGACGCGCCGGCCGAATCCCAGCCGGTCCAGGAGATCCTTGACCCATCCCACCAGGTTCATGACGCCTTCAGGAACGGCGGAGCCCACCGTGTCGCACAGGCAGACCCGCCCGGCCCCGGCCTCCACGGCTGCGCTGAGCAACTGCTGCAGATGGTCGGGGGAAGAGCGGGTGGTGTCCTCGGTGACATACATGACCTCCATCCCTTCCTTCACGCCGAAGGTGACGGCTTCACGCGTGTGCTTCAGGATGCGCTCCATATCCCAGCCTTCCGTATAGAGACGGATGGGACTGCTGCCGATAAAAACGCAGACCTCCACGGCCACACCGGTCTTCTGGGCCAGCCGGATCATGGGCTCGATGTCCCGGATGAGAGTGCGGCCGGCGCAGTTGGGTCGGATTCTGAGCTTCTTGTCGGCAATCTCGCGGCAGAGGCGCTCAGCATCGGCACGCTGGCGCTCACCGGCGCCGGGCAGGCCGATGCAGGCGGTCTCGATCCCCAGGGTATCCATGAGATGGAGCAGCCGGACCTTGCTCTCGGCCGGTGGATCGGTCACCGACGGGCTCTGTAGCCCATCCCGCAGCGTCTCGTCATTGAGCTGAATATGTCCCTGGCCGGTATACCGGTGCGGCCCGGAAAGGGACCAGTCGTAGATGAGGGACTCGGTGGGACTGCTCATGCAGGCTATTCTATCCGAGACCGCGGGGAGCCGGCATCTGTGCCATGATGCTTGCCTGCTTGAGGACTGAGGGAATGAACTTCGTTGCCATTGATTTCGAGACGGCCGATTACGGTCGGGACTCCGCCTGTGCCGTCGGCATGGTCCGGGTGGAAGACGGTGTCATCGCGCACCGGGAACATCGTCTGATTCGTCCTCCCCGACCGGACTTCGTCTTTACTTATATTCACGGGATCACCTGGGAGGATGTGGCCGGTGAGCCTGAATTCGGTGAGGTCTGGGCGCCCCTGGCCATGATGCTTGACGGCATCGATTTCCTGGTGGCCCACAATGCTCCGTTCGATCGTGGTGTCTTGAGAGCATGCTGCGCCGAGGCGGGCCTGGACGAGCCGGATCTGCCGTGGGAGTGCACGGTCCGCATGGCGCGCCGGATCCTGAAGATCAAACCGGCGACTCTCGACAATGTCTGCCGGACGCTGGAGATCAAGCTGCAACACCATCAGGCTCTGTCCGATGCTGAGGCCTGCGCACAGATCGTCCTGAGAGCACAATCGGTGCACGCCGACAGTCCCTGCTAGAAAGATGACTCCGCTGGCATCCAGGTTGCTCCGTCATGTCCTGATCTTCGCCGCTGTCCTGGTGATGATGGTTTCAGGCCTGCGCGGGTGGGTGGGTATTCGTGCCGGACAGAAGATGAACCAGGCCCTGGCCCGGGCGGAAGAGCACTGGGGGGTGGTGGGAGAAGATTCCGCGGCGCCACCGACCGTTCCGGATGAGGATAACGGCGCCATGCCGCTGCGCGGCGCCGTCGCGGCCCATGGCCTTCCCACATCCTCCCTGGCGGCCACCAACTGGGTCAGCGGCATGCTGGCCATCGTCGATGATCAACCCGCAGCAAGCCTTGCCGCCATCCGCAGGCAGCTCTTGCTCGCCCGCAGCCTGAGGGAACCGGCGGAACTCATGTCCCAGGTTGTGCGTCTGCAGATGCTTTCAGGGGCTCTGGACCTGGTGAAAGAGAGCCTG
>JAPUKF010000216.1 GCA_027295805.1 Acidobacteriota bacterium
GGCGCCCAGGGGCACATCCCAGCGCGGATCAAACCCGAACGGTGCGTAGCTTGCCCCGGCCACGATGGCGCGGGTGGCGACAAGCAGCCGCGGACCGGCAATCAGACCGGTGTCGATGGCGCGGCGCAGAGCCACATCGGCAAAGCCCGCGCCCTCGGTGCCCAGGTCCCGTTCACTGGTGATGCCGGCGGCCAGGGTCGCCGCGGCCGCCACGCTGCCGCGAATGGTGCGCAGTCCCAGAGATTCCTTGAGAACCTGTTCTTCCCAAGGCGTCTCATCGTAAGGATGAAGGAGGAGGTGAGAGTGCAATTCGATGAGCCCGGGAATGAGGAACAAGCCCTCAAGATCCAGGCGCTGAACTTCCCGGTCCGAGGGAAGAGGAACCTTGCCCGCCGGTCCCACGCGGGCAATGCGACCTTCGACCAGAAGGAGATCTCGGTGGGCGAGCCAGGAGCGGCCGTCGGCGGCCAGAACCCGCGCACCGCTCAGCAGAAGAACCGGATCCGACCCGGCGAAGGAGGCACCTCCTGCCGAAAGGAAAATCGCCATGGCGAGCAAAAAGCGCATGAGATGCCGCCACCATACCACGGAATTGGGTTTACAATGAGCGTGACTCCGGGCGCCGGAGAAGAGGAGGTTCACCATGGTTTCCGTCTGTCCTCGCTGCCACAACGTGATTGACGAAGGCGCTGTCTGCGGCGGCGAACTGGAATTACTCAAGAAACCGGATACCGACAAGTTCCCCGCCGTGCAGGTCATCGAAGAAGCCATGCAATTCGAGATCAACACCCTCCAGTACGACCGCATGGCCCGCATCAAGGACATGGACTCCCACCAGCGTGCCGTCTTCGAGCGCTTTGCCCGCATGGAACGGGGGCACATCGTTCTCCTGGAGGAGAAATATCACATCCATCTGGACCCCAGGGTTCTGGATATGCCGTTTGATGCCGAACAGTCCCTGGTTTCATGGCTGTTCAAGGGGATCAACTTCGACGCGCCGGAGGGGAGCTTACGCCCCCTCTACCTGGGCGCCATCGAGATGGATGCCTCTGACAATTCCTGAGGGGCAGCCGCCTCAGGCCGCGTCACCACCCCCGGCAACGGGAAAGATTTCCCGCAGCAGATCCGCCAGAGCGCGGCAGGCATCGGTGGTCGTGAAAATGCCTGCCAACCGGCCTTCCTTGACCACCAGGGCACAATCGACCTGGCGCCGCGCCATCTCCACCAGGACTTCGTCCAGTGGCGTCGCCACATCCACCGTGTAGGCATCATGGGCACAGGCATCACCCACCTTGAGACCGGCTGCCTGCCCTTGCCTTGACTCCAGGGCCCGTTCCACTTCAACGGCGGAGATGACACTGGCGAGGCGACCGGCCCGCGTCACCGGCAGATAGCGGACATGATTCTCTTCCATCATGTCTCTGGCCCGGACCAGCCGTTCATCGGCGGCGATGGCGCGGGGAAACGTCGTCATGGCCGAGAGAATGGCCGGCCGGTGTTTCAGGCCGCCGAGAATCGCATCACCTCCGGTTTCACCAGGCGCTTGAACTCGGTCGTCGGCATCCGGATCAACTCGGTATGGGAGCCGGCATTGAAGGCCATCTCTTCTTCGTCCATGAGACTGGTGGTGATGAAGACGGCCATGTCGTAAAGATTGCCAAAAGGCGGCATGGCACCCAGTTCGCACTCCGGGAACATGTCCCGAAACTCGCCCTCGCTGGCCAGGTCAGCTTCCCGGGCGCCGGTGGCCGCCCGCAGCAGAGGAAAGTCCACATGCCGTGAGGCGGGCAGGACCACCATGGCCATGGTGCCGTCAAGCTTCACCATGACGGTTTTTGCCATGTCCCGGCCCGGCACATGGGCCGAGGCGGCGATCTCCTGGGCTGTGTAAGCGGGCGAATGACTGATTCGCACGTATTTCACATGGTTATCGTCAAGAAATTTCTTGAGCAGTTCGACCGGCATGGCGACCTCCACGGAAGGGCGGGATTCCCACGCCCCTCCAGGTGACACGAGCGGGTCGCACCAGAGGCCCGCCCCGATGAGCAGGCAGGACAAAACCTGGTTACATCATATCAGGCGGAGGGCATGCAGGCGTCATTCACTCCCATTGCTCGCTGTGTCGCCCCCGCCCAGCTCCCGCTGGAGGAACGCGCTCATGCGCCTGTAAAAGTGGCGTGCCGGCAGGCCCCGGAAGCCATGTTTCTGGCCCGGATAGAAGGCGACCTCGAACATCTTTTCATGTTCAACCAGAGCATCCACCAGATTCAGACTGTTCTGGGGGTGAACATTGTCATCGGCGGTGCCATGGACAATGAGGAGGGGATCCTCCAGGTGCGCGGCGTGGGTCAGGGGTGATGACGCCTGGTAGCCTGCGGCGTTGTCATCGGGGTGATCCAGATAGCGTTCCGTCCAGATGGTGTCATACAGCCGCCAGTCGGTCACCGGCGCACCGGCCACCCCGGCGCGCCAGAGACCCGGCGCATTGAAGAGACAGTACAAGGTGTTGGCACCGCCACCCGACCATCCCCACAGGCCGATGCGGCTGCCATCCGCCCACGGTTGGGTCTTCAGCCAGCCCACGGCCGCCTTCTGCGCTGCCAGGTTGACCTCGCCAAAGCGACGATGCTGCAGGTCCTCACCTTTCTTGCCGAAGAAGATCGAAGCCGGGTTATCAATACTGAGGATGATAAAGCCGCGCTGGGCCATCATCTTGTGCCAGATGCTGCGGCCGCGGCTTCCCCAGCGATCCGCCACGACCTGGGAGCCCGGTCCGCCGTAGTGATACATGATCACGGGGTAGGTGCGCTCAGGATCGAAACCGGCAGGTTTGAGAAGACTTGCCGGCAGGAGCTGCCCGTTGCCGTCTGGAAGCGAGAAGAACTCCCACCGGGGCAGGCTCTCAGGATCGAACCCCGGCGGCGGGCCCGACGGCAATTCGATTCCGCTCCCCATGCCGGCGCCTCGCACCGTGCGCACCGTGGGCGTGTCGGCGGTGCTCCAGGTGTGCAGCCAGTAACCGGACTCAGGTGCTACCAGGGCGCTGCTCCAGCCGCGACCCTCGGTGTAGGTTTCCAGATCCTGCTCTGTCCCGAGAGAAACACGCAGGACATGGCGCTCCCGCGCACCGCTTCCTGTGCTGCGAAAACCGGTCACCACCACCCAGCCGCGCTCCTCATCAATACCATCCAGCGAGGTCATGGCCCAGCCGTCGGGCGTCAAGGTGCGCTGCAGGCGGCCGTCGGGGCCATGCAGATCCAGGCGGCACCAGCCACTGCGCTCCGAGCCCCGTACAAAGCTGCCGTCGGAGAGAAAAGCAAAATCGTCACCCAGATTCACCCAGGTGGGCCAAGCCTCGGTATGGAGCGTGCGGCAACGACCCTGGCGCGCGTCGCAGCTCAACAGATCCAGGCGATCCTGTTCGCGGTTCAGCCTCTCCACCACCAGGGAGCGGCTGTCGGGATGCCAGTGGACCCGGGCCAGGTAGCTATCGTCATTGCGGCCTGTCTTCAGCCACTGGATGCCGCCGCCGGCCAGCGTGACGATGCCGATGCGCACACGGGGGTTGGCGGTGCCGGCCTTGGGGTACTTCTGCCGTTTCACCATCGGGTAATGAGGCGCCGTATCCAGCAGGGGGTAGGTTTCCACCGGCGTTTCATCGAACTGGTAGAAGGCAATCCGCTTGCCATCGGGACTCCACCAGAAGCCGGTGGAGTCACGGCCCCAGATCTCCTCCCAGTAAATCCAGTCGGTCTCACCGTTGAGGCGGAAGTTGGCTTCGCCATCGCGGGTCAGGGGGCGTATCTCCCCGTCGGACAGGTCCAGAAGCTGCAGGTCGTGGTCCCGGACGAAGGCGATGCGCGCCCCATCACCGGCAAAATGGGGGTCGCTTTCCTCGGCGTCCGTGCGGGTCAGGCGGCGCGGCCGGCTCTCGGCGGCAGGCAGCAGAAAGAGATCCCCTCCCGATTCGAGCAACAGGGTGTCATCCACCGGTGACCAGTGAAAGGCGTCGATGTCCTCGGACAGAACTTCGTCGGCGAGGCGGGAGCGGGCGCCCCCCTCGCCGGGAACCAGAATCCAGAGGGCGAGGCCGTCGCCGTCGTCGTAGAGGTAGCCCAGACGGGTACCGTCATGGTTCCAGGCCAGAGCTCCGGGACCACTCCTGGAGCCGGCAGCGGGGATGACGTCCTCGAAGGTCAGGTCATGGGTGGCAGCACGGGGGCTCACGACCTGAGGGATGAGAGCCACGACAGCCAGCAAAAGAGCGGCAAAGGGTGAACGCATCGGTTTCCTCCTCCTGGCGGGCATCTTACATAGTGGTCGCGAGCTTGTGGAATTACGCTTCCTGTCCCACTATGCGACAGATCGGGTTCTGCTTGTGGCTTCAAAACGTGAATATTGGGCCCCTACTCAGACTCCAGGAACTTTCCACAAGCTGGCGACCACTATGGACGGTATGCTCATGAAGATGCGCCGGGCTCACGCAGCACCATGGATCGTTGGCCCTGGCCCTCGCCGGAGCGGCCGCCTCACCCATGGCATCCCCGGCAGACAACACGACCTCTCTCAGCACAGGCGAAGTGATCGAGCATCTGCCCTGCCGCGAGGATCCCGCGAGATCCTACGCTCTCTACCTTCCTTCCGCCTTCCGCCCCGACCGGCGCTGGCCGGTGATGATCCTGATGGATCCCCGGGGACGGGCCCTGGTTCCCCTGGAGCTTTTCCGCCCCGTGGCGGAAGATCTCGGCTACGTGCTGGTCAGTTCTTATGACACGGCCAGCGACGGACCAAGGGAACCCAACATCCTGGCCCTGCGCGCTCTTCTGCCCGAGATCGAGGCACGGTTCTCGCCGGCGCCCGGCCGGATTTATTTCGCCGGCTTCTCGGGTACGGCCCGCTTCGCATGGGATGTGGGCGCCCTCATGGGAAACGGGCTGGCAGGCCTCATCGGTGTGGGCGCAGGCCTCCCGCCCGCTTACGACCCTCCCAGCCCGGCCACCTTCGCTTTCTTCGGCATCGCGGGAACCTCCGACTTCAACTACGAAGAACTGCGCGTGTTGAACCGTGCCCTGGACGACGGCAACCAGCCACATCGGTTTGCCGCCTTCGACGGCCCCCATTCATGGCCCCCCGCCCCGGTCTGCACCGCCGCCCTGGAATGGATGGAACTTCAGGCCATGAAAACGGGGCTGCTCCCGCGCAGCGACAGTCTCCTGGGGCGACTCCATGGGGCCGCCGTGAACCGGGCCCGGGCGCTGGCTGACAATCCTCTCATGGCGGCCGAAGCCTGGACCGCCATCGCCGAGGATTTCGCCGGCCTCCTGGATGTCACAGCAGAGGCGGCCAGGGCGGAGCAGCTGTGGGCCGGAGAGGATGTCCTGAAGGCGCAGCGGCGCGAGCAGGAACTCATCCTGGCCCGGGACCGATACCAGCAACGGTTTTCGGCGTGGCTCAAGCAGGTGGATACGGCCCCGAACTCGCCCGTCACCGCACGTTCCCTCAGGACCCTGGAGATCGCCCGACTGCAGCGCCGCCAGGACGGCAAGGATCCCTTGGACGCCGCGGCTGCTCGCCGCATCCTCGCCCACGTCTTTTCCTACACAGCGTTTTACGAAACCCGGCGCTACCTGGCCGAGAAACGCCCCCGCCCCGCCCTGGCCATGCTGGCTGTGGCCGACGCCATCCAACCGGACGGGTTGCAGGTCTGCCTGGGGCGGGCGCGGGCCTATGCCCTGAGCGGACAGCAGAAGGAGGGCCTGCAGGCGCTGGCGTGCCTGTTGCGCTCCGGCAGGGTCAGCGCCGCGTTCGTCTCCCGGGATCCCGGACTCGCACCCCTGCGCCAGGGCGAAGCCTACAAGGCCCTCATGGGGCGCTGGCCGGCGCCTTCTCCCTGACGCCCTTCCAGCCGGGACCACGCACCACCCGCCCCGGCAGGGCGCCTGTCATCTCGCCGTGGGACACGACCTGCTCGCCGTTGACAAACACGTGGACCATGCCGGTGGCCAGCTGATGGGGTGCGGCGAAAGTTGCCTTATCGGCGACCAGGCCGGGGTCAAAAACCACCACATCGGCCGCTGCCCCGGGGCGCAGCAGCCCTCGATCCGTGATGCCGAGATGACCTGCTGGCAGAGAGGTCAAGCGACGAATCGCCTCCGCCAGTGAAAGGATCTGCTCATCGCGCACATAGCGGCCCAGGAGGCGGGCAAAGTTGCCATAGGCGCGAGGATGGGGGTTGGACCTGAGAAAGATCCCCTCGGGGGCCGGTGCTTCACCATCCGAGCCGAAACTGACCCAGGGCAGGGCAATCTGCCGGCGGACGTTCTCTTCGGACATCAGGAAGTAGATGGCACCCACCCGGCTGCCGTCCTCGATCACCAGATCCATGGCCGTCTCTTCCGGCGTGGTTCCCCGCCGGGCCGCCACCTCCGCCAGGGTAAGGCCGGTCAATGGCTTGAGAGCTTCATTTTTGAACCCCACCAGCAGCACCTTCTCGGCAGACCCCGTCGCCTGGTAGAGGTTCTCCCAGTCATCGGCCGAGCGACGCATCTCGCTGGCGACCTTCTCCCGGATGGCGGGATCCCGCAACCGCTCCGCCCAGCGCTCGTAGCCCCCCTCCTGCACCCACGGTGGCATGGCGGCGTCCAGACCGGTGGCGCCTGCCGTGTAGGTGTACATGTCGGCGGTGAGACGCAGCCCCTGCGCACGTGCCGCCTCGATCTTCTCGATGACCTCATCCAGTTTGTCCCAGTTATGGGCACCGGCCGCCTTGAGGTGATAGATCTCAGCAGGCGTATCCGCCTGGCGAGCAATCCGGATCACCTCATCCACTGCTTCCAGCAGGCGATTCCCCTCACTGCGCATGTGGGTGATGTACATGCCCCCGTAGAGCGCCGACTCGGCCGCCAGGGCCGTGAGTTCTGCTGTTTCGGCATAGAAGCCGGGAGCGTAAATGAGCGATGAGCCCACGCCCAGGGCTCCTTCTTCCATGGCCCGGGCCACCAGTTCCCGCATGGCCGTCAGCTCGGCGGCCGTGGGCGGCCGGTCCTGGTAGCCGATCTCATGGATCCGGACCGTCGTGGCACCGACGAACGAAGCCACGTTGGGAGCCACACCCCGCTTCTCCAGATGTTCCAGGAACTCGCCCAGGGTGGTCCAGGTCACTTCATACTCCAGATCACCCTGGCGCCGGACCATCTCTTCTTTCATGGCGTCGTTGAGGGGCCCCCAGGACATCCCCTCGCCAAAGACCTCCAAGGTCACGCCTTGCAGGAGATCGCTCATGGCCCGGCCGTCCACCAGCAGACTCTCCACCGCCCAGCTCAACATATTGATGAAACCGGGGGCCACGGCCAGGCCGCGCACATCCAGGTCCAGCTCCGCTTCGGCGCCGGAGAGATCGCCCAGAGCAGCCACCCGGTCTCCGCGCAAGCCCACGTCGACCGGGACCGCCGGCCCGCCGCTGCCGTCGTAGACCGTGCCACCGCGGAGAATCACGTCGAAAGGCCCCTGGCTCATGGAAGACTTCTCCCCCGCACGACAGCCGATGGCCGGGGCCGCCAGCACCAGCAGCCCGAGGCAGATCATGAAAGTTGTTCTGCTCATGCCTGGCATTCTGGACGAAAGCCGTCCGGGAAGCCAGCGTTCTATAATCCCGGCCCCATGGCATTCACCCCCAATGGCTGCGTCACGACCCTCATCCGCGTCCATTCCGGCCTGGTGCGCCTGCAAGTGCTTCTCGACGGGCGACCGCTGGACTGGCAGGCCGGGCAATACACGTTTCTGGGCCTGCACGGGGAGCGCCGGGCCTACTCCATCAGTTCACCGCTCCTGGCCGCCGATGGTCATTCCCTCCAGGCAGCCGACGACCCTGAACTGGAGTTTTACCTGCGCACCGATGATGGCGCCCTGGGCGCGGCCCTGGGTGCTCTCAAAGCCGGCGATCCCCTGGAGGTAGGCCCCGAGGTGGATGGCGACTGCACTCTTGGCGACATCCCGCAGGACGCCGACGTGCTTCTCTGCGCCACCGGGACCGGCGAAGCCCCTCACAATGCCATCATCACCGAGCTGCTGCGGCGCGGCCACGAGGGCCGCATCGGGGCCATCGTCTCCTGCCGCCTGGAGGAGGACCTGGCTTACCGTGATATCCATCGTCGCCTGGCCGACCGGTACGCCAATTACGCTTATCTGGCCCTCGCCACCCGCGAGGGATCTTACGCCGGCCGCCATATCCAGGATCTGCTCCAGGACGGGACCCTGGCCCGGATCACCCGCGTGCGGCTCGAGCCCGGTGCTGTCCATGTTTTCCTGTGCGGCAACAGCGCCATGGTGGGTCGACCGACGCGGGAAGACGGCCGCTGGATCTACCCCTCAGGCCCAGGCATCACCGAACTTCTGGTCACGGGCCACGGCCTGCGGCCGCCAGGACCCGACGGCCCCGGCGACATCCACTTCGAGCGTTATGATTGAATGCGCCGCGCCTGTGAAATATCTTTGGAGGTCGACCCATGGCAAGCCATCCCCTTCTTGACCTGAAGCAGCACGGCCAGGCCGTCTGGCTGGATAATCTTTCCCGGCCCCTGATCCGCTCCGGAGGACTCCAGCGGCTGGTTCAGGAGGATGGCATCACCGGCGTCACCTCCAACCCGGCCATTTTCAACAAGGCCATGACCGGCGGCACGGCCTATGACGAAGCCATGACGCAACTGGTTCAGGAAGGGAAGACCACCCTCGAGATCTACGAAACACTGGCCATCGCCGACATCCGGGATGCCTGTGACGTGTTGCGCCCGGTTTATGACACGGCCGACGGCAGCGACGGCTTTGTCAGCCTGGAGGTCTCACCCCATCTGGCCGACGATACCCAGGGAACCATCCAGGAGGCCACCCGCCTCTGGAAAACCGTCGGGCGCCGGAACCTGCTGGTGAAGATTCCGGGCACAGCCGCTGGGGTCCCGGCCGTGGAGGCTTGTCTCACCCGGGGCATCAACGTGAACATCACCCTGCTGTTTTCCCTGGGAGCCTACACCGACGTCATCGATGCCCATATCCGCGCTCTAGAAGCCCGCGCCGCCCTGGGCGAGGACCTGCGGCAGGTGGCCTCGGTAGCCAGCTTCTTTCTCAGCCGCATCGACGTGAAACTGGACCCCATGCTGGCCACCATGGCCCGGGATGGCGAACATGCCGCCCAGGCCCGTGACCTCATGGGCAAGGTCGCCGTGGTCAACGCCAAGCTGGCCTATGACCTCTGGCAGGACAAGATGGAGACCGCCGGCTGGCACGCGCTGGCGACGGCCGGAGCACGTGTGCAGAAACCGCTCTGGGCATCCACCTCCACCAAGAATCCCGATTACTCCGACGTGATGTACGTGGAACCTCTCATCGGACCGCACACGGTGAACACCATGCCCGATGAGACCATTGCCGCCTTCAAGGACCATGGCAAAGCAGGTGTCACTGTGACTCAGGGCGTGGAGGAAGCTCGCGCCACCATGGCCCGCCTGGCCGGCCTGGGGATCGACATGGACCGGGTGACCGATGATCTTCTGGCCGAGGGAATCACCAAATTCGTGAAGCCGTTCGATGATCTCCTGGCCGCCCTGGAAGCCAAGCGGGAAAGTCTGGCCGCCGCCGGCTGACAAGGTCTCAGCCGGCGCCGCCGCCCCCACCGCCGGCGCCACCACCACCGCCCACACTGGCGCCACCGCCGCCGCCGGTGGCCGAACTCATGGTCGAGCTGATCGCTCCGACCATGCTGGTAATGCCGACCGACAGGCCGCTCACACCGGCCGCTCCGCTGCCGCTGTGAGCACCCACGAACCATGGGAAAAATCCCGTGGACGAACCATGCAGGGATCGCTCCATCACCTTTCCCAGCGGGGTGTGCAAGTTGAAGATGACAGCGTAGATCAGATATCGCTCCCACTCGCCCGAGGTCAGGGAGACCGGCCCCAGGCTGCGACTTATCTTCTTGATGTGCGCCATGAAGGCCTTCCACGCCAGGTAGAGGCGCCGTCCCTGGGGTGTCCGGCGGGTCAGGGCCGCGGTCCCCAGAGCCTGCAACAGACCGCCGGCGATGGCCGGCACGCCCGCCGGTGACCGGGTCACCAGGCAGACTACCCCCCCGGCGGCAGCCACCAGAACACCGCAAAGAGCATTGAGAATCATGGGACGGACCGGCACCGGCTCCAGGAGGCCTTCCTTACGCGCCAGCCTGCCGATGTGGCGGCGCCACTTTTCGAACCAGCGGCGAAGCTTGCGGGTCTGCCCTTTGGCCGCCTTCTTGAGTTCCGACATACGAAACGCCTTGCGCCGGCCCACGAGACCGTGGACGAAGGCCACCAGATCCTCCTCCAGTTCAAGGAGGTCGATCTTTTCCCCGGTGGTCTCGAACAGATAATCGGTCTCGATGCGCGTGTGTCCGAACCATCCCTGCCTGGTCTCCCGCTTCTCGCTGATGCGGTAGTGACCGCGTCGTGCCAGGTCCAAAAGAGTCGCCACCAGCGCCCGCGTCCCGACCGTTCCCGTCAACAGCCGCGCCACAAGAGCCGGCGGATGAGGGCTGGGAACCTCACCGGGCACGGCAATGGACGCCACCCGGTGGGGACGTCCGTATTGCCTCCAGAGCATGAGCCAGACCACCAGGGCGGCCAATCCCAGCAGGAGGCACAGAGGCCAGAGGCGGGAGGCCCACTGGCCCTGCCAGACCTGGCGCTCCGCGGACCGGCGCGCGCGCGCGCGCGCGGCATCCCGCATCCGGTTGGCTTCCAGGGCCCACTGGGCCTCCTGGGCACGGATGTCATCGGCCCGATCGCCATCGCCGGCCGGCGAAAGCGCCCCCACCGCCGACGGAGCAAACAGCACACGGCCCTCCCAGAAGGTATTGGCCGGCAGCGGCGCCACCTTGAACTGAACATGGCTGTTGGACAGGATCTGCACATCGCCGAACAGCGGCCCATGAGCCCAGGCCTCCACCGGCGCGGTGTTGCCCTCGGGAAGGTGCAGATCCACAACCACACGGCCCATAGGGCGGTCCCAGGCATCGCCCACAAATTTCATGTACAGCTCAGCCACGTCGTCGTGACGGGTCACCGCGCCAGTCAGCCAGTAGGAAAATCTGAACTCGCGCTCTTCGTTACGAGCCCTGTAATTCCACCTGACCTGCACACCGCGCGCCTTCCTTGTCACACTGTAGGTGCCAGCAGCAGCGGAGGAATCCTCCCTGTAGGCGGTGCCCTTCTCGGCCACGGCGACCCGGGAGACGTTCTGTCCTGCCGTCAGAGGGATGTCCCGATAGGCATACTTGTAAGAACCCCGGAACGAGAAAACCAGCGTCTCCTCCACCTCGACGCCTCCATCGCTCCTCACGGTGGCCTGGATATGCACCCGGCGAACGTCGTAATTCTTGGCCCCAACCCAGGGGAAAAACGCCAGCAGAATAGCCAGGGTTGCCGGCCAACGCAGCCTGGACGCCGCGGCACTCATGTCACTCCTCCTGGGAATCGTCCACGATCAGGTCGGCGAGTTTCTTGTCGGTGGCCCGTTCAGCGTCGAACTTGTTCAGGGTCACCGCGAAGCCAAATCCGGAAACAGTGGCATACCGTTTGCCGCTCTCGGCGTCGATCTCTTTGCCCACCTGCAAGGTGGTGACGTCAGGCGCCACCTCGGGCTCTTCCCCGGGAGAGGGGTCAGCGTCGGTGGTGACTTCAGGCACCGCCGTGGGCTCTTCCTCGAGAGTGGAGTCAGCGTCTGCGGCAGGATCCGCTGGGGGCTGCTTGCCGGGCCGGATCAACTGGATTTCAGCCGCGGG